>NZ_JBHSUM010000057.1:0-25578 GCF_042660605.1 Nitratireductor sp. GCM10026969 | reverse complement strand
CCGCGCGCGGATGGACGCCGCGCCCGCACCAGCTCGAACTGCTCAAGCGCACGCAGGAAGGCCGCTCGGTCCTGCTCATCGCGCCGACGGGCGCCGGCAAGACGCTGGCGGGCTTCCTGCCGTCTCTCACGCATCTGGCCGAGCGGCCGAAGCCGAAGCCGGGAGCGGCGCGGCAAGGCGTGCACACGCTGTACATCTCGCCGCTCAAGGCGCTCGCCGTCGATATCCAGCGCAACCTCACGCGGCCCGTCGAGGAGATCGGCCTCGATTTCCGCATGGAAACACGCACCGGCGACACGCCGGCACATAAGCGCCAGCGCCAGAAATACGCGCCGCCGGACATTCTCCTGACCACGCCGGAGCAACTCGCCCTCCTGATCGCCTCGCCGGACGCCGACCGGTTCTTCGCCGGTCTGCGCTATGTCGTACTCGACGAGCTTCATTCTCTGGTTACCTCGAAGCGCGGACACCTGCTTGCGCTGGGGCTGGCAAGGCTGCGCCGGCTGGCGCCGGAGGCGGTCGGCATCGGTTTGTCGGCCACCGTCGCCGAACCGGAGGCGCTGCGCCGCTGGCTGGTGGACCAGAACCCGGCCGGCCGGATGGCCGACATCGTCACCGTGGCCGGTGGCGCCAAGCCCGAGATCACCATTCTGGAGACGGACGAGCGCGTGCCGTGGTCCGGCCATTCGGCGCGCTATGCCATCCCCGCCGTCTACGAGGCGATCAGGCGGCACAAGATGACGCTCATCTTCGTCAATACGCGAAGCCAGGCGGAACTGCTCTTTCGCGAGCTGTGGCACGTCAACGAGGACAATCTGCCGATCGCCCTGCACCACGGCTCGCTGGATGTCGCCCAGCGCCGCCGAGTGGAGAAGGCGATGGAGACGAACAGCCTCAGCGCCATCGTCGCCACCTCCACGCTCGACCTCGGCATCGATTGGGGCGATGTGGATCTCGTCATTCATGTCGGCGCGCCCAAGGGGGCGAGCCGGCTCGCCCAGCGCATCGGTCGCGCCAACCACCGCATGGACGAGCCAAGCCGGGCGATCCTGGTGCCGGCGAACCGGTTCGAGGTGATGGAGTGCCGTGCCGCGCTGGAGGCCAATTATCTGGGCGCGCAGGATACGCCGCCTCTGGGCGAGGGCGCGCTCGACGTGCTCGCGCAGCACGTGCTGGGGCGGGCCTGCGCCGGGCCTTTCGACGAGGCGGAATTCTTCGAGGAGGTGAGAAGTGCCGCGCCCTATTCCGGGCTCGACGCCGGGGCCTTCTCGCGCGTGGTCGAATTCGTCGCCACGGGCGGCTATGCGCTCAAGAGCTACGAGCGCTATGCCCGCATCCGGCGCATGAAGGACGGCCGCTGGCGCATCACGCACCCGCGCGTGGCGCAGCAATACCGGCTCAATATCGGCACCATCGTCGAATCCCCGATGCTCAATGTACGGCTGGTGCGTGGCGGTGGCCGCCAACGGGGGGGCATGGTGCTGGGCAAGGTGGAGGAATATTTCCTGGAAACGCTGGCGCCGGGTGACACCTTCATGTTTTCCGGACGCATCCTGCGCTTCGAGGGCATCCGCGAGAACGAGGCATTCGTGACCAGCGCGTCCGGCCAGGACGCCATGGTGCCGGCCTATGCCGGAGGCAAGTTTCCGCTGTCGACCTATCTGGCGGGCGAGGTGCGTGGGATGCTCGCCGATCCGGATCGCTGGCGGGCGCTGCCCGAGCAGGTCTCCGACTGGCTGCACATCCAGCAGGAGAAATCGGTGCTTCCGCGCAAGGAAGACCTCCTGGTGGAAACCTTCCCGCGCGGCGACCGCTCATACATGGTGGCCTACCCGTTCGAGGGGCGGCTTGCGCACCAGACGCTCGGCATGCTGCTCACCCGGCGGCTGGAGCGCGCCGGTGCCCGGCCGCTCGGCTTCGTCGCCACGGATTATTCGCTGGCCGTCTGGAGCCTTGGCGACATGGGCGGCATGATTCGCCGGAAGGCGCTTTTTCTGGCCGAACTCTTCGACGAGGATATGCTGGGCGACGACCTGGAAGCCTGGCTTGCCGACAGCTGGCTCATGAAGCGCACCTTCCGCAATTGCGCCGTCATCTCCGGCCTCGTGGAGAAGCGCCATCCGGGGCAGGAGAAGACCGGCCGCCAGGTGACGGTCTCGGCCGACCTTATTTATGACGTCTTGCGCACCCATGAGCCCGACCACATCCTGCTTCAGGCGACCTGGCGGGATGCGGCCACCGGCCTGCTCGATGTCGAGCGTCTCGGCGAGATGCTGTCGCGCATCCGTGGCCGAATCGTGCATAAGGATCTGGAGCGGATCTCGCCGCTCGCGGTGCCCGTCATGCTGGAGATCGGCAGGGAGCCGGTGGCCGGCAGCGCCAACGAATCGTTGCTGGGCGAGGCGGCGGAGAACCTGATCGAGGAGGCCATGGGCGGCGTATGAAAGTGGTGAGCAGGATCGAAGCGGCCGCGCACGGCCCCGTCGAGATCGCAATGGCCGGCGAGCGCATGGTCTGCGATCCCTCGGGCGCGCTCTACCTGCCTGCCGACCGCCTGCTCGTCGTCTCCGACCTGCATCTGGAAAAGGGCTCCTCCTACGCCCGCCGGGGCAGCATGCTGCCACCCTACGATACTGCAGCCACGTTGGCACGGCTTGCAAACGTCGTGGCGCGGCTTCGGCCGGCGGTCGTCGTCAGCCTCGGCGACAGCTTCCACGACGATGGCGGCGCCGGGCGCATGCCGGAGGTCTTCCGCGAGCGCCTGCTGCAACTGATGGAAGGCCGGGAATGGTACTGGATTGCCGGCAATCATGACCCGTCCGCACCCGATAACCTTCCCGGCCGCTGCGTGGACGAGCTTGCGCTCGGCGATCTCACCTTCCGCCATGAGCCGTCGAAGGGCGGCGGCGAGGGCGAGATCGCCGGGCACCTGCATCCGGGCGCCCGCATCGTGCGCCGGGGTCGCTCGGTGCGCCGCGCCTGCTTCGCCTCGGACGGAAGGCGCCTCGTCATGCCCGCCTTCGGCAGCCTCACCGGCACGCTCAACGTGCTCGACCGCGCCTTCGCCGGTCTTTTCAAGCGTGAGTCTCTGACCGCCTACATGCTGGGGGCGAACCGCGTCTACCCGATCGCCGGCGGCGCGCTGCGGCCGGCATGAACTAGCTATCCAACTTTACGCAATTTGAACGGAGAACCGGCTTCCACTTTTCCTGGAATTGCTCTTAATCCCGCCGGAAGACCATGCGGCCCACCCATCCCGTCACGATGGCCACGAAAACGGCGCCGAGCCCGTAGAGCAGCCCGTTCTGGTGGGCGAACTCGAAAATGCGTTGCTCGATACCGGCCTTGCGGATGGTCAGCGCCGCCGATGTCTCGCGCACGAAGGTGCCGTTGCGGAAGAGGAAGGCGCGCGCCCGGTGCGTGCCCACGGGAACGTTGGGGGCCAGTTGCAGGGTAGCGCGGAACAGACTGCGCGAAAGGAACTGCACCCCGCCGGGACGCTCCACATAGAGCCCCGCGGCCAGCTTGCGGGCGCGCAGGGCGGCCGTGAATTCCTCGATCGTCTGCGGATTGCCGTCCGCGTCGAGCGGCTGCAGGCGCACATTCTCGACGCGAAGCGCCAGCCGCTCGTAATTGGCCGTATCCGTGATGTCCTGCGGTTGGCGTGTCAGGGCGACGGAATAGGACGCCGGCACGTCGCGAAAGACGAGGGAATGGGTATTGATCCACATCCCCAGAACACGCGTCTTCTTGCGCACGACGGTTGTACGCGGCGGGCCCTCCAGGACGACGATCACATCATAGCCGCCCTGCCGGCTGATCAGCGGATCTATGTCGTCCACGGCACCGAAGATCGTGAGATTGGCGCCGGCGAAATCGGAGGTGATAGAAACGCGGTCGGTGGAAAGGCCGATCTGGATATCCTCGCTCGGCGCTTCCTGGCCGAACGCGTTGCCCGCCAGCGCAGCCCCGAGGAAAAACATGATGGCGGCGGCGAGCGGGGCCATCATTCCTCAAACCCCTCCGGTGGCGAGCGAATACAGACTCGCGGGCCGCACGAAGAGGTCGAAGGCAAGGCGGAGCGCCACGGCAAGAACCAAAAGAGCGAGGAGCGCGCGCAGCTGTTCGCCGCGCAGCCGCTGGCCGACCCGCGCGCCATATTGCGCCCCGGCCACGCCGCCCACCATCAGCAGGAAGGCCAGCACGATGTCGACCGTCTGGTTGGCCGTCGAATGGACGACGGTGGTGAAGGCGGCGACGAAGACGATCTGGAACAGGGACGTGCCGATGACGACATTGGTCGGCACCTTGAGCAGATAGATCAGCGCCGGCACCATGATGAAGCCGCCGCCCACGCCCATGATCGACGCCAGGAAGCCGATGATGGCGCCGATCCCGACGATGGGAATGACGCTGACGAAGAGCTTGGAGGCGCGAAACCGCATCTTGAGCGGCAGGCGGTGGATCCAGTTGTGCTGACCTGGCCGCCGGAGCGTGGCGCCTTGCCCGCGCTTCGCGCGGCGGATCGCGCGCACGCTCTCGATCAGCATGAGGCCGCCGATGGAGCCGAGGAAGGCGACGTAGAGCAGGGAGACGATGAGGTCGAGCTGGCCGAGCCGGCGTAGATAGGCAAAAACATAGATGCCGAGCGAGGATCCCACGACGCCGCCTGCCAGAAGCACCAGCCCCAGCTTCACGTCGAGCGAGCCGCGCTTGAAATGGGCGAGCGCCCCGGAGAACGACGAGGCGATGACCTGATTGGCGCCGGTGGCCACCGCGATCGCCGGTGGAATGTTGTAGAAGATCAGGAGCGGGGTGATGAGGAAGCCGCCACCCACCCCGAACATTCCCGAGAGGAAACCGACCGCGCCCCCCATGGCGAGTAGAACCACCATGTTGACGGATATTTCCGCGATCGGGAGATAGATGCCCACCCGCGACACCAAAAGCGTTGTTTTCCAATGCGCAACGGGACCGCTGCGCACATTCGACTATTGTTCGTTCTTGCGCCTACAGCGTCGCGAAGTCAAACGTGCCGGGGCGGAATACTTTGAAAACCCGCATGAAATTGCGCAGCAGCAGTGGCTCCCGCGCGCCGCTGCTGCCTTATTGCGAAGTCTCCTGACGCTCGAGCAGCGCCCGCACCAGCTTGGCGTTGATCTCGCCTGTCTCCGCCATCCCGTTTTCCTTCTGGAAGGCCTTGATCGCCGTGCGCGTCCGCGCCCCCAGCACACCGTCGGCGGGACCGGCTTCGTAGCCGCTGTCGTTGAGGATGCGCTGGATGTTGGCGACCGCCTTCTTCAGATCGACGCTGCCGGTGACCGTCTCGTCGGGCAGCCACGCGTCCGGAATGTCAACCACATTGGCCGCCGGGTCGGCCTCGCGCGCTTCCCAGAGTTTCGCCTTGCCCTGCGCCTTGGCGAGATCGGCGGGCGCCATGGTTGCGGCAATCTCGTCGCGCTTGACGGCGGCGTCGGTGTCGCCCGTCCGGGCGACGATGTCGAACCACTTGTATGCCTCGCTCAGATCGCGCCGCATGCCGACGCCCTTGGCGGCCAGGATGCCCAGGTTGAACTGGCTGTCGGTAACGCCGAGGTCGGCTGCTTCCTGGAACCAGCGGGCGGCGGACTCGTTGTCCGGCGTGCCGTCCGCACCCATGGCGAACAGGACGCCGAGATTGTGCATGGCGCTGGCGTTGCCCTGTTCGGCGGCAAGCTGGTACCACATCTTCGCCTTGGCGATGTCGCGCTCGATCCCGCTGCCCTTTTCGTAGAAGTGGCCGATGCGGTATTGCGCAGGCGCAAGGCCCAGCTCCGCGGCCTTCTCGTACCACCGGGCGGCCTCGGCCATGTCCTGCTCGACCCCGATCCCCTCCGCAAAGCGGTTGCCGAGTTCGTAGAGCGCGGCCACTTCGCCGTTCGCTGCCGCCTCGCGCAGCGCTGCCGGCCCGATCTCGTCGGGAATTTCCAGCGGCTCCGGAACGGCGGTTTCAATCGCCGTGTCCACCTGTGCATCTTCACCCTGGCGTGCGGTCGGCGCTGCCGGCTCCTCGCCCGCTCGGGCTTCGTCCTGCGGCGGCGACTGCGTGCCTATGGCGGCGGTCTCGATGCTTTCGACCGAGGGCTCGGACATCCCGGCGAAACGTGCCGGGACGGCATCTTGCGTATCCGGTGCTGCGTCTTGCATGTCCGGTGCGGACGTCGCCTGCGCCTGCACTTCGACTTCCGCCGGCGGCGCTCGCTCTGCCACCTGCTCCTCGCCGGGTATCGTCGCGCGCAGATAGTACAGCCCGCCGGCAACGATAATGGCGCCGGCGGCCGCCAGGAGAAGAGTCCTCTTGCGGCCGCGCAGAAGACCGCCCTTGCGGACCTTCTCCGATTCCCCGCCCTTGCGGTCCTTCAGCATTTCCGCTTCCGCCGCGGCCGCCTGCGCGGCACGGCGCGCGGCGGCGATGAAGTCGGCCTTGGCGGTGTCGTCGCGCTCGGCCTCGTTCCGCTCGCGTTCGTCGCGCACGCGGCGGATGATGGCGTTGAGATCGGGTGCGCCCGAACCGGGCTCCAGCGGTTCGTCGGCGTGATCGGCGTCCAGCGTGACGGCGCTCTCGTCGTCTTTGGCCGTCTCGGCGACGGACGGCTCCTTGCGGGTCGGCGCCTCCTCTTCCCGCGTGCGCCCGCCAAAGGCGCGCGACAGGCCGCCGAGCAACGATTGTCTCGTCTCCTTGGAGCGCAGGGAGCCATCATCCTCCTTGAGCGCGGCATCGGCCGCTTCGGTCGCGGCTTGCGCCGGCGTCCGCCGGGCTGGTGGGAGGGTATCGGCGTGATCGGACGTGTCGGAATGCGCAGGAGCGGCATCGACGGGGCCGGCGGCAACGGCTGTCGTGTCCTCAGGGCCCGCCTGTTCGAGGGAGCCCAGCCTCTCGACGATCTTGAGCAGCGTGTCGTGAATGGCCTCAAAGGTCTTGCTGTTGCGCTCCTCCGACTTGCGGGCGAGTGCTTCGAGCCGCTGCAGGTCGTCCTTCAGGCTGTCGTCGCCCGCCTCGGCATGGGCAGGCCCGAGCGACTGCACAGCCTGTTCGGCCGCCCGGCGAGCCGCGTCCAGCATTCCGGCCCTGCTTTCGCCGATGGAGCGTTCGATGCTCTCCAGCCGCGGCGCCAGCGTCTCGAATCTCTGCTCGTCCGCGGCCGGACGCGCCAAGTGCGCCGAAAGGGCAGCGATCTGGCTCTCGAGGTTGCCGATGGTTTCCGGATCGACGCTCGGGCCCGCGGGCGCGGTGTCCCGCAGCCGGTCGGAAATATCCTCCAGCCGCGCCTCGAGAACGCGCAACGCTTCCGATTCGCCGGGCTCGCGCGCATTGTCGATGTGGGCGGCCAGTTCGGCGAAACGGCTGTCCATCGCCGCCATGAGACCGGATTCGTCCACGCCGGAGCCGGCCCTGTCGAGCCGCTCGGCCACGTCCTGCAGCCGCCGCTCCAGGTCCTGCAGCAGGCCCTGGCTGTGCATGAGCGCGTCCTCCTGGCGCTGCTCGACCATCCTGGACAGGGCGGCGAAGCGCTCCTCGAGGCCGAGGAACAGGTCATCGGCGTCGCGCGGCAAGGGTGCGGCGTCGAGCTTCTGCGCGATCTGCGCGACATGGGTGGCCAGCCGCTCCACCGCCTGTTCCGGCAGATCGATGCGGCGGGCGATCTCATCCACGCGGTCGGTGAGATGGTTGAGCCGCTCGATCACCATGCCGTCGGGCGCGGCCTCGGCGAGCTCGTTGATCTGGTTGGCCAGCGAAGCGATGCGCGCCTCGATCCGTTCAAAGGGCCGCGGGTCGAAGGCGGCGCGCGCGGTGGACGCGGTGATGGCGCGAGAGATCTCGTCCATCCGTTCCTCGATCAGCGCACGGAGGTCCGGTTGTCCGCGGTCATGCTGGACGGCGAACTGGTCGAGGGAATCCGCCAACGCCTGCACACGCTCTTCCAGAGAGCGGAGCGGCAGCGTTTCGGGCAGCCTGTCCACCGCCGCGCTGATTTCGGCCAGGCGGGCATGGAGGGTCTCCATGCCCGGGTTTCGCCCTTCCCGCGCGCGGGCCGCCATTTTGTCCTCGGCGGCGTTCCAGCGCTGGTCGGGCGAGCGCACGGTCTCCTCGCGGGCGAGGTTGGCGAGCGAGGCCCTGACCTGCTCCAGCTCCAGCCGCAGCAGATTGGCGTTGCGGTCGTCGCTGCGCTCGGCCAGAAGCGCGATCGCTCGGGAGAGGCGCGCAAACTCGGCGTTCAGCTCGTCGGTGAGGGGCGACGGCGGCACGGCTTCCATGATGCCCGACAGTTCCTTGCGCAGCTCGTCGAACTCGCCGCGCAGGCTGGAGCCCACCATCGAGCGCATCTCCTGACGCAGGGACTCCAGCTCGGAGGCGATGTTGCCGATGGATGCGCGCTGGTCCTCCTGGCGCCGGGCGTCCTCGATCTCCCGGGCGAGCCGTTCCTGGCCGGCATGCGGTGCCTTGTCCGTTGCGGGCTCGGGCCGCCGGTTGGCGGGCTCGCCGGCAAGTGCCTCGTCCGAGAGGCGCTGGATGCGCCGTGCCATATCCTCGTCGCCGCCGGCGGCCTCGCGCCGTTCGCCGCCGCCCAAACGCCGTTCCAGCTTGTCGAGCGTGCGGTTGATCTCTTCGAGGGCAGTACCGGACCTGCGCTGCCGCCCCGCATTCAGGTTGTCCAGATAGGACCGCTTGCTGCTCATAACGCCCGCCTCTCCGCGGCTGTCGGCTCGCCGCAATTACAAACGACACGCGGGGAAACACCGGGACCGGTCGCCGTGATGGCCTTGCGGTTCCGCGAGGTTCCCCTCGATCGGCACCCCGCGATCAGCGAAGCAGACGGCGGGGAAGGTCCGACGCGGCAAGAATCGCCAATCGTGGTAAACATCCGGTTAACCATTGTTACCGAGGCGCATGCACTCCGCCGTTGACCGACTTTGCCGCACTGAATTACGTTTACGCGAACGTCAAAGATTGATATGAGGCGGGCGAGACCGGCGCGGGCGCCAGCCCGTCCGAGAAGTTCGTGCTGGAGGACTCATGCCGACCTACAGGGCCCCTGTTCGCGACACGCTGTTCGTGCTTCGCGACGTGCTCGGTTACGGGCGTTACGACAATCTGCCGGGCTTTGCCGATGCTTCGCCCGACGTACTGGAGGCCATCCTGGCGGAAGGGGCGAGGCTGGCCGAGAACGTCATGCAGCCGCTCAACCGCGCCGGCGATACGGAAGGCTGCACGCGCCACGAGGATGGCTCGGTTTCAACCCCGAAAGGTTTCGGTGAAGCCTATCGTCACTACTGCGAAGGCGGCTGGATGGGGCTTTCCGCGCCCGTCGAATATGGCGGCCAGGGCCTGCCCTATCTGGTCCATTCGGCGGTCGGCGAATATCTCTCCTCGGCCAACATGGCGCTGATGATGTATCCGGGTCTGACCCAGGGCGCGATCGCCGCCATTCTCACCCACGGCACCGACGCGCAGAAGAACCGGTTCTTGCCGAAGATGATCGAGGGCGCCTGGACGGGCACGATGAACCTGACCGAGCCCCATTGCGGCACCGATCTCGGTCTCCTGCGCACCAGGGCCGTGCCCAATGGTGACGGCAGCTACAAGATCTCCGGCCAGAAGATCTTCATCTCCGCCGGCGAGCACGACCTTTCCGAAAACATCGTCCACCTGGTGCTCGCCCGCATCGAGGGTGCGCCGGAGGGCACGAAGGGCATTTCGCTCTTCATCGTGCCGAAGCTGAAGCTCGACGAGGACGGCAATCCCGCCGGGCCGAACGGCGTTTCCTGCGGCGCTCTGGAAGAGAAGATGGGCATTCACGGAAACGCAACATGCGTGATGAATTATGACGCGGCGGAAGGCACCCTCCTCGGCACGGAGAATGGCGGGCTGAAGGCCATGTTCACCATGATGAACGAGGCGCGCCTCGGCGTCGGGATGCAGGGACTGGCAATCGCCGAGGCCGCCTACCAGAACGCCGCCGATTACGCGCGCGAGCGGCTGCAGGGCCGGGCGCTCACCGGCGTCAAGGCGCCAGGAGAAAAGGCGGACCCGATCATCGTCCATCCGGACATCCGCCGCATGCTGATGACCATGCGTGCCTTCAACGAGGCCGGCCGTGCGCTCCTCCTTTGGACGGCGCTCCAGTCCGACATTGCCCATCGCAGCGAAGATGAGGCCGAGCGCGCGCAAGCCGAGGACCACCTCGCGCTCATGACGCCGGTCATCAAGGGCGTGCTCACCGACAAGGGCTTCGAGAACGCGGTGATGGCGCAGCAGGTCTTCGGCGGTCACGGCTATATCGAAGAGCACGGGATGAGCCAGTTCGTGCGCGACGCCCGCATCACCCAGATCTATGAGGGAGCCAACGGCATCCAGGCGCTCGACCTCGTCGGCCGCAAGCTGCCGCAGGACGGCGGCCGCGCAGTGCAAACCTTCTTCGCGACGGTCGGCGAATTCTGCGAGACGCACCGTGCGGACGAGAAGATGGCGCCCTACACCAAGGCACTGAAGAAGGGGCTGAACGATCTGCAGTCCGCCACGCTGTGGCTGATGCAGAACGCAATGCAGAAACCGGACAACGCCGGCGCCGCATCCTACGACTATATGCACCTCCTCGGGCTCGTGGCGCTTGGCTATATGTGGGGCCGCACGGTCAAGACAGCGCAGGACAGGCTCGCCGAAGGCGGGGAGGATACGTCCTTTCTTGAAGAGAAACTCGTCCTCGGGCGCTTCTTCATGGAGCGGGTGATGCCGGAGACGGGCGCGCACCTCGCCCGCATCGCATCAGGCGCCGAAACGGTGATGGCGCTGCCCGCGGAGGCATTTTAAGGTGCCGGCAAACCGGCAAGGAACGAAGGGAGACGGGAATGGCTGACGCCTATGTCTACGACGCCGTGCGAAGCCCGCGCGGCCGCGGCAAGAAGGACGGCGCGCTGCACGAGGTGCCGGCCGTGCGGCTGGCCGCAAGAATGCTGGAGGCGGTGCGCGACCGCAACGGGCTCGACACACGGCAGGTGGACGACATCATATTCGGCTGCGTCGATCCCGTCGGCGAGGCAGGCTCCGTGATCCCGCGCTCGGCGGCCTTCGAGGCGGGCTACGACAATCGGGCGCCGGGCATGCAGATCTCGCGCTTCTGCGCTTCCGGGCTCGACTCCATCAATCTGGGGGCAGCGAAGATCGCCGCAGGCTCCGACGAGATCGTGATCGCCGGCGGCGTGGAATCCATGTCGCGCGTCGGCATGGGCATGTCGGGCGGCGCCTGGTTCATGGACCCCTCGGTGGGGCTTCCCGCCTATTTCATGCCGCAGGGTGTTTCCGCCGATCTGATCGCCACGAAATACGGCTTTTCCCGCGACGACGTGGACGCCTATGCCGTGGAAAGCCAGAAGCGGGCGAAGAAGGCCTGGGACAAGGGCTATTTCAAGAACTCGGTCGTGCCCATCAGGGACCAGAACGGGCTAACCATTCTCGACAACGACGAGCACATGCGCCCCGACACGGATATGCAGGCGCTGGCATCGCTCAACCCGTCCTTCACCATGCCCGGCGAGATGGGCGGGTTCGACGCGGTGGCGGTGCAGCGCTATCCGGAGATCGAGGGCGTCAACCATGTGCACCACGCCGGCAACTCGTCCGGCATCGTAGACGGCGCTGCGGCCGTGCTGCTCGGCTCGAAGAAGGCCGGCAAGGGGCTGGGGCTCAAGCCGCGCGCCAGGATCCGCGCCTTCACCAATATCGGCTCCGAACCCGCCATCATGCTGACGGGTCCGGTGGACGTGACGAAGAAGCTTCTGAAGAAGGCGAAGATGAAGCTTTCGGACATCGATCTGTTCGAGCTCAACGAGGCCTTCGCCTCGGTGGTGCTGCGCTATATCCAAGCCTTCGACATCGACCGCGGGAAGATCAACGTCAATGGCGGGGCGATCGCCATGGGCCACCCGCTCGGCGCCACCGGCGCCATGATCTTCGGCACCGTGCTCGATGAACTTGAGCGCCGTAATCTCAACACGGCGCTGGTGACGTTGTGCATCGGCGCCGGCATGGGCACGGCGACCATCATCGAGCGGGTTTGAGGGGATTGGACATGGCTGATTACAGGAACTTTACCGTCGAGACCGACGCCGACGGCATCACCCTCGTCACCTGGGACATGCCGGACCGCTCCATGAACGTCTTCACCGAGGAGGTGATGGACGAGCTGGAGGCGATCGTCGACCGCCTCGCGTCGGACGAGGCCGTCAAGGGCGCCGTGATCACGTCGGGCAAGGAGACGTTTTCCGGCGGTGCCGATCTCACCATGCTGCAGGCGATGCTGGGTCGGTTCGAAAAGGAGAAGGGCAAGGACCGCGAAAAGGCGGTGAAGCTTCTCTTCGACGGCGCCGGGCGGATGGGCTGGCTTTGGCGCAAGCTGGAGACCTCAGGCAAGCCTTGGGTCTCCGCCATCAACGGCACCTGCATGGGTGGGGCGTTCGAATTGTCGCTCGCCTGCCACGGGCGCGTTGCCGCCGAGGGCGATCACGTGAAGTTGGCGCTGCCGGAGGTGAAGGTCGGCATCTTTCCCGGTGCCGGCGGCACCCAGCGCGTGCCGCGGCTCGCCGATACGCAGGAAGCCCTGCAGATGCTGACGACGGGCAAGACCCTGTCGCCGCAGAAGGCGAAGGCCATGGGCCTCGTGCATGAGGTGGTGCCGGCGAAAAAGCTGGTGGACGCGGCAAAGAAGATGATCCGGGACGGGCTCAGCCCCGTGCAGCCCTGGGACGAGAAGGGCTTCAAGCTGCCGGGCGGGCCGGTCTATTCGGCCGCCGGCGCCAATCTCTGGCCGCCGGCAATCGCCATCCTGCGCCGCGAGACCTACGGCAACTATCCTGCCGCCACGGCCATCCTGAAATGCGTCTATGAGGGGCTCCTGGTGCCCTTCGACACGGCGCTCACAATCGAGCAGCGCTATTTCACCGAGATCCTGCAGACGCGCGAGGCGGCGGCGATGATCCGCTCGCTCTTCGTCTCGCTGCAGGCTCTCAACAAGGGCGCACGCCGGCCCAAGGACATGCGGGCCACGAAGCTGAAGAAGGTGGGCGTGCTCGGCGCCGGCTTCATGGGTGCGGGCATCGCCCATGTGACGGCGCAGGCGGGCATCCCCGTGGTCCTCATCGACCGCGACCAGGAGGCGGCCGACGAGGGCAAGGCCCATTCGGCCGCCCTGATGGACGGCCTCATCAAGAAGGGCCGCGCCACGGAGGCAGAAAAGGAAAAGCTGCTCTCGCTGATCACGGCCACGCCCGACTATGACCAGCTCGAGGGCGCCGATCTGGTGATCGAGGCGGTGTTCGAGGAGTCAGGCGTGAAGAAGGAGGCGACCGAAAAGGCGGAAGCCGTGCTGAAGTCGTCGGCCATCTTTGCCTCCAACACCTCGACCATTCCCATCACTTCGCTGGCGAAGAATTCGAAGCGGCCGAAGAACTTCGTCGGCATCCACTTCTTCTCGCCCGTCGACCGGATGATGCTGGTCGAGATCATCATGGGCAAGAACACCGGGGAGAAGGCGCTGGCCGTCGCCATGGACTATGCGCGCGCGATCAAAAAGACGCCCATCGTCGTCAATGATACGCGCGGCTTCTACGTCAACCGCTGCGTGCTGCGCTACATGCAGGAAGCCTATTCAATGCTGAACGAGGGCGTGCCGGCGCCCATGATCGAGAACGCGGCCAAGATGGCCGGCATGCCGGTGGGGCCGCTGGCGCTAACCGACGAGACGGCCATCGATCTCGCCCAGAAGATCATGAAGCAGACGATCCGCGATTTGGGCGAGAAGGCCGTCGATCCCCGCCACATGAAACTGATCGACACGATGGTCGACAAGCATGGCCGGCGCGGCCGCAAGAACGGCAAGGGCTTCTACGACTATCCCGAAAAGCCGGCGAAGAAGCATCTGTGGCCGGGGCTCACGGAGCTCTACCCGCAGAAGACGCCGGAGGAGATCGATGTCGGGGAGGTCAAGGACCGGCTGCTCTTCACCATCGCGCTCGAGGCCGCGCGCGTGATGGAGGAAGGGATCGTGACGGACCCGCGCGAGGCGGATGTCGGCTCGATCCTCGCGTTCGGCTTCGCGCCCTATACGGGGGGCGTCCTGTCCTATATCGACGGGATCGGCGCGGAGCATTTCGTTGAGCGGGCGAAGCGGTTGCAGAAAAAATTCGGCAGGCAGTTCAAGCCGCCGAAGCTTCTTCTCGACATGGCGGAGAAGAGCCAAACCTTCTATACACGCTTCGCGCATGAGGATCCCGCCGCGATGAAGAAGGCCGCCTGACAGGCGATGAAGGCCGGCCCGGTGGCGGGCTGGTTCCTTTGAAGTTTCGAGGGTCTATTGAGATAAAGGACGTGACCGTGGCGCTGGCCCCCTCTCTTGCAACTTCCAAGGACTTAGCTTTGCTAAGCCCAGGAATTTGCTTCCGAGCTTGTCGAGGAACTCCCCCGTCCCCTTCGACAAGCTCAGGAGGGGGAGATAGGCGCACGCCCGAGCGTTTCTGCAAATCATCGATGCTGTCGATTGGCGGAAGCGGTGGTGCAAGCGTATCTCCCCCCTTGCGGGGGAGAAAGCGATTTCAACATCTTAGCCGGAGGCTAAGTGTTAGAAATCGCAAGAGAGGGGCCCGCTTGCCGCGCTCATCCGATCAATGGCCCTTAGGCCGGATCGCATAAATGTATGTCTGGTTTCGGCTCCTGCGGGTCGCCGCGGCAAGCCGCCGCCGGGGGCGCTTCAAGGTCGGCGATGAGAGCCGGCTCGCCTTTCGCTGCCTGCCGAGCGACATCGACATGAACTTCCACCTGAACAACGCCCGTTACATGATGCTGGCGGATGTCGGGCGGATGGACATCTTCTTCCGCAGCGGTCTCATCTCGACCGCCCGCCGCAAGGGCTGGGGGCCGCTGCTCGGCGGCCTGCAGGTGGCCTATGTACGCGAAATCCGCCTGTGGCAGCGCTTCGAGATCGTCTCGACGCTGGAGACCTGGGAAGGCACGCAGATCATCGGCCGCCACCGCTTCGTGCTGGCCGACGGTCGCACCGCCGCCATCATCCTGACGACCGGCGGCGTCTACGACTTCCGCAACCGCGCCTTCCTGCAGGTGAGCGAGGTGATGCGAATGCTTGGCAATGAAGCACCCCCGCGCCCGCCAAACGAGGCGGAGCAGGCCTTCATGGCCTCGCATCAGGGCTTACGCGCCATCGCAAAAAAGGAGCCTGTGCCCTTTTCCGGCTAGCCGGAGCCTTCTACCTTGGCGAGATCGGCACCTGATCGGAGGCTCCCATGCCCAACACCATCGACTACTACATGACGACGATGTCGCCCTTTTCCTATCTCGGCCATCAGACCCTGCGCGCGGTGGGGCAGAAGCATGAGGCTTCGATCCGGGTGAAGCCGTTCGACCTTCTGAAGGTGTTCGAGAATTCCGGCGCCGTTCCGCCGGTCAAGCGCCCGCCCGTGCGCCAGCGCTATCGCTTCATCGAGCTGCAGCGCGTGGCGGACTACCGCGGCATGCCGATCAACCCGAAACCGAAATACTGGCCGGTGAACCCGGCGCTTGCCGACCACACGATAATCGCGCTTGTCGAGGCCGGGCACGATCCGCTGAGCTACATGGAGCGCGTCTTTGCTGCCCTCTGGGCGAACGAGGAGGACATCGCCGACCGTGCGGTGCTGGCCGGCTATCTGCGTCATGAAGGCTTCGACGCGGAGCAGATCCTGACGGCGGCCGAGGCGCCGGGGACGACGGCCATCCGCGCCCGGAATACGGAGGAGGCGATCGCCGCCGATGCCGTGGGCGCGCCGGCTTATGTGCTCAACGGCGAAGTCTTCTGGGGTCAGGACCGGGTCGAATATCTCGACCATGTGCTCGCCAGCGGGCGCAAGCCCTTTTCCGCCGCGCCGTTTATGGACAATTGAGCCGAGAGGGAGTAGAACCCGTATACAGGCATTTTTTCCTGTCTACGATTGCATGGCGGAGGAGCGAGCGTGCTTTCGCACGACAAAGTGTGGGCGGCAATCGACGCGCTGGCGGCGCGCTGTTCGCTCTCCGCTTCGGGGTTGGCCAAGAAGGCGGGCCTTGATTCCACGGCCTTCAACCGTTCCAAGCGCTTCTCATGCGACGGACGGCCGCGCTGGCCTTCGACCGAGTCCCTGGCCAAGGTCATGGCCGCAACTGGTGTCTCGCTGGATGACTTCATGGCGCTCATGGAAGGGACTTCCGGTGCACAGGCACACCCCCCGCGCCCCTGCGTTCCACTGATCGGCTTCGCCCAGGCCGGCGCCGGCGGCTTCTTCACCGATGCCGGCTTCCCGGCCGGCCACGGCTGGGAGGAGGTCGAACTGCCGGGAAAAGTCAGCGAAGGCGCCTATGCGCTCGAGGTGCAGGGTGATTCCATGCTGCCGCTCTACCGCGACGGCGATGTGCTCGTGATAGAGCCCGCCGCCGCCGTGCGCCGTGGCGACCGTGTTGTCGCCAAGACCATCGACGGCGAGGTCATGGCCAAGATCCTGGCGCGCCGCAGCGCGGGGGAAATCGAGCTTTTGTCGCTCAATCCCGACCATCCCAACCGCGTGCTTTCCGCCGACGAGGTGGAATGGATCGCCCGCATCGTCTGGGCCAGACAGTAGGGCGCCCTTCGGCAGGCTCATCCTTCGGCAGGCTCAGGATGAGGACTGGCATTTGCGTCTGCCTTTCAACGCTATCGTATGCAGAGCACAGCTTGCCTCGCCCTCATCCTGAGCCTGTCGAAGGACGAGGGCAGGCACACGCCAGAGTCACGCCGTCAATTCTCCTGCCAATGCCTTTTCGATGAGCGTCCGCGTCTCCTTGATGCCGTAGAGCGCGGCGAAGGAGCCGAAGCGGGGGCCGCGCTCCTGGCCGAGAAGGACCTGGTAGAGCATCTGGAAGAAGGCGACCGAAACACCCGGGCCGCCGCTCGGGCTCTTTTTCTTGTGGTCCTGATAGCGCTCGATGCCGCGCGCCACGTCGAGGGCGGCGTTCTGGATCGCCTCGCGGTCGGCATCGGCGGGCAGGGCGGCGAGTGCTTCGGCGAGCGCGGCCAGCGCCTGACGCTCCACCGCGTCGGGTTCGCGAAACTCCTTTGCCGGCTTCACGAAGTCCTCGAAATAGCGGATCGCGTAGCCGACCAGCCGATCGAGCTCGGGGTGGCTTTTGGCCGTGACACCGGGTGCGTAGCGCGAGATGAAGCCCCAAAGGACACCCCTCTCGTGGGCGTTGGACGCGCTGACGAGATTGAGCAGAAGCGCGAACGGCACCGGCAGGTCGATCGCCGGCGGGTTGCCGTCGTGGATGTGCCAGACAGGGTTGTTGAGCCGGCTATCCGAATCCTGCGACTGGTAGACAGACAGGAATGAGTAATACTCGTCCACCGCCTTCGGGATCACGTCGAAATAAAGCTTCTTCGCCGTTTTCGGCTTCTGGTACATGTAGAGCGACAGGCTCTCCGTCGGCGCATAGGCAAGCCATTCGTCGATGGTCAGCCCGTTGCCCTTGGACTTCGATATCTTCTGGCCCTTTTCGTCCAGGAACAACTCGTAGTTGAACCCCTCCGGCGGGCGTTCGCCGAGCGCAGTGCAGATGCGGGAGGCGAGCTTGACGCTGTCGATCAGGTCCTTCCCGGACATCTCATAGTCGACGCGCAGCGCGGCCCAGCGCATGGCCCAGTCCGGCTTCCATTGCAACTTGGCTCGACCGCCGGTAACCGGTGTTTCGAAGCGCCGGTCCGTCTCCGGGTCGCGCCACACGATGGTGCCGGCATCGACATTGCGCTCCTCGATCGGCACCTGCATCACGACTCCGGTCTCGGGATGGATGGGCAGGAAGGGCGAATAGGTCTGCGCCCGCTCCTCGCGCAGGGAGGGCAGCATGATCGCCATGACCTCCTCATAGCGCTCCAGAAGCTTCAGAAGCGTCGCGTCGAAGCGCCCGGAGGTGTAGTAGTCCGTCGAGGAAGCGAACTCGTAATCGAATCCGAACTGGTCGAGAAAGGCGCGCAGGCGCGCATTGTTGGCCGCCCCGAAAGACGGGAATTCGTTGGAGAACGGATCCGGCACGCGCGTCAGCGGCTTGCCGAGATGGGCGCGCAGCATCTCCTGGTTGGGTACGTTGTCGGGAACCTTGCGCAGGCCGTCCATGTCGTCGGAAAAGCAGATGATGCTGGTCTTCACCCTGTCCTCTGTGAGGACACGAAAGGCATGGCGCACCATGGAGGTGCGTGCCACCTCGCCGAAGGTGCCGATATGCGGAAGACCGGACGGGCCGTAGCCGGTCTCGAACAGCACCGTCTCCGGATAGCCGCGCCCCGCGTAGCGTTTGACGATCCTGCGCGCCTCCTCGAAAGGCCAGGCCTTGCTTTCGGCCGCGGCCGCGATCACATCGGGCGTGAGTTCGAGCGCGTTTGTTGTCGTCATATCCGGTTTTCCAGAGGGTGTATGTCGGCGCTGGTCTAAGGCTGGGCCGCCGGTGCGTCAATCGAGACATGGATTTTTCGTTGCGGCGGCAAGGCGCACCGCCTACCTTCGCCGCAAAAGGAGCAGGTGAAGAATGAGCCTACAGCCGTCCACCCACGAGGCGCTGATCTACCTGATGGTCATCATGTCGGCGGCCGATCGCGACATGACGGACGCCGAACTCGGCAGCATCGGCCGCGTGATCCAGACGCTGCCGGTGTTCCGCGGTTTCGACGAGAACCGGATCATCGAAGTGGCGCGCCAGTGCCAGCAGATTCTGCAAGAGGACGACGGGCTCGAACGCATCCTCGGGACAATCCACGACGTCGTGCCGGCGCGGCTCCACGACACGGCCTATACGCTGGCGGTCGAAGTCGCGGCGGCCGACCTGCACGTGGAGCCGGAGGAAAAGCGGATGCTGCAGATCGTCCGCGGCCGCCTGCAGATCGAGCCGCTGGTCGCCGCGGCGATCGAGCGGGCCGCACGGGCCCGCCACCGCAGCCTGGCGTGAGGCTCAAGCACATGTGAGTGGCATGGAGGCGGCCGGCGCGCGATAAGAAGGCATGGACGCATTCATCCTGTCAGAGGCCGCCATCCGCCTTGCGGCTTTCACCGGCATTTTCGTCGCCATGGCGGCGTATGAGCTTTGGTCGCCGCGGCTGGAACGGGCGGAAATGGCCGGCGCCTGGAAGACGCGGCGCTGGCTCACCAATCTCTTGCTGCTGGTCATCTCCGCCGCGACCCTGCGGGTCGTCTTTCCGGCCGCCGCCGTCGGCGCTGCCCTGTGGGCCGAGACGCAGGGCTGGGGGCTCTTCCGCTACTTCGGCTTCGATCCGCTTGCGGCCGGCATCGTCGCCTTCGTCGTGCTCGATTTCGCCGTATGGCTGGAGCATGTCGCCAGCCACAAGATTCCGATTCTATGGCGCATTCACCGCATGCATCATGCCGACAACGGCTTCGACCTCACGACGGGGTTGCGGTTCCACCCGCTCGAGATCCTGATCTCCATGCTATGGAAGGCCGGCGTCGTGGTCGCGCTGGGAGCGCCGGTGCTGGCGGTCCTGATCTTCGAGATCGTGCTCAACGGCGCGTCGATGTTCAACCACGCCAATATCGCCATCCCGAAGCCGCTCGACCGCGCACTGCGCCTGGTCGTCGTGACGCCGGACATGCACCGCGTGCACCACTCCAGCATCCGCCGCGAAACCGACGCGAACTACGGCTTCAACTTTCCCTTTTGGGACCGCCTGTTCCGCACCTATGTGAACCAGCCGAGCCGCGGCCACGGCGGCATGGAGATCGGATTGCGCGAATTTCGCGGGCCGGTTGCGGCGGGGTTCCTCTGGGCGCTCGCCCTGCCCTTCAGGGCACTGAAGCGCGATCAGTAGAAGCCGATCGGGAAATAGCGCAGGTAAAGCTCCTCGAACGTGCCGCTCTCCTCGATTTGCTGCAGGGCGTAATCGAGCGCGTCGGCAAGCGCCGGCGCGTCCCGGCGGACGGCGATGGCCATCCCGCGGCCCAGATATTCCGGTGCAAGATATGGTCCGTCCGCGAAGGCGCAGCAGCCGCCGGCGGCCTCCGTATCGGCGAGCCAGAATGACAGCCGCATCCCGTCGCCGAAGGCGGCGTCGATCTCTCCCGCCTGCAGATCCTCGAAGAGCCACGCCTCGCGCGTGTAGGTGACGGGGCGCGCCCCGGGAAACAGGTCACGCAGCATCTCTTCATGCGCAGTGCCGGCCATGACGCCCACGCGCCGGTCCGCGACCGCCTCGTAAGCGGGGCCCTGGAAGGTTGAATCGCGGCGCGTCACGAAACGGGCCGGGAACTGCAGATAGGACCGGGAGAACCGGTATCGGTCACGTGCCCCCCGCGTGACCGCCAGACCCGCCAGGATCGCTTCGCCCTCGCCCGCCTCAAGTGCGCTTTCCAGCTCCTCGAAGGGCAGGGCCTGTATCTGGCAGCGCTCGGCAAGCTCCAGCGCGTCGCAGATTGCGCGCGCCAGGTCCACGTGAAAGCCGACGAGGCGGTCTTCGGAATCAAGGAAATTGAACGGAAAGAAATCCGTCGTCGTCAGGAAGCGCAGGCGGGTCAGGCCTGAAACGTCCGGGCGGCTCACCGACTGTTTCGAATCCCAAACATGGGGGACTTCCGTCCCGGCGCGCAGGAACTGGGCCGTAGTACACAGCAGGATTCCGGTCAGGACAGCAGCGGCAAAGGGGCGCAAGCCGTCAAATCTCCACAGAAACGAAATAGACGCAAGCGAAGGAGGAGCCCTTTGAAGAAGAGATGACCAAGTCAACCATGCACCATATCGTTGCAGAACCGAAGGCCCATTGACGGAAAGGTTTAAATTTCACATTATGAACTTATAACCGCCGGAGGAGAGGGACGGCCGGCTTCGGGGGAGAAGTTGGGGGGCCGACATTGTCAAAGAGATATCCAGGAGTCTGGCGACCGTTGTACCGTATGACGGTCGCACAGGAGCCGTTGCGTGACGAGTCCGTTGCGTCGCGGCAAATCGTTTCTTCTTTCTCGTCATTTTCGTTCATGTTCTGACTCGCATCGGGATATCACGCCCGCGGCGTTCACGCACTTGTTCTTACGGTGAACCATGTTTGTGCCGGGTGCCAGCAAGGGAACTGGAGAGCCGTTCCGCAATCGCGCGGGCGAACACCGCTTGGCGGATAACCCGCGCGCGGCGCCAGTCCGGCCCTCGGGTCTGGTTGATTGGTGGCCGCTGCTGGAGCAGCTCGGCATCCCCTATCACGAGCTTCAGGCGGTGGAAGCGCGCGGCCGGCTTGCCGGCGTGCCCTTTCAGAGGGAATTGGCCGTTTCCGGCCTGATCGATGAGGACGATCTCTATCGCACGTTGGCCCGTGCGCTCGGTGTCGGTTTCGTGCCGGAAATCCGCCCCGCCAGCCTGATCATGCGCCAGCATCATTGTCTTGCCGCACTGCGCCGCATCGGCGGGATCGGCAACGCGGCGGCTATCGACAATGACGGTCAGACCTTGCTCCTGATCGCGCCGGAGCGCATCGATATCGCCGCTATGCGCGCGTATCTGCGACGCCACCCGCGGATCGCTCGGCATATCCGGATCGTTCCGCCTTCGGTGCTGCGTTCGGCGGTCCAGCGCCTGGCGCGGAGAAGCCTGTCCCGCATCGCCATCCAGGACCTGTTCGACCGGATGCCGGAATTCTCGGCGCGCTTCGTCCTCGTCCCTTGGCAGGGCGCGGTGCTGGGTGCCTTCGCCGTGGCGCTCTTCGCATCGCTGGCATTGTGGCCGGTCCCCTCGCTGTTGACGCTGCATGTCCTGTTGTCGCTTTTCTTCCTGGCCTGCGTCATGTTGCGGGTCATCGTCGCCGGTGCCATGCGCGGACAGCGCCCTTCGCTCTCACTCAAGGCCGTGCGCACGGACGAAATGCCGGTCTATACGGTTCTCGTCGCACTCTACAAGGAAGCAGAGGTCGTCCCCGATCTGCTGGTGGCGCTGGGGCGGCTGGTCTGGCCGCGCAGCAAGCTTGAAATCAAGCTCGTGTGCGAAAGCGACGATCACGAGACACTGCAAGCCCTGCGGGCGCAAAAGCTGCGGTCCTACATCGAGATCATCGAAGTGCCGCCCGAAGGCCCCCGAACGAAGCCGAAGGCACTGTCCTATGCGCTGCCGATGACGACGGGCGAATTGCTGGTGCTCTATGATGCGGAGGACCGGCCGCACCCCTTCCAACTGGTCCAGGCATGGCAACGCTTCCGTGAAAGCGGGGAGGAACTCGCCTGCCTGCAGGCTCCGTTGCTGATCTCCAACCGCCGCGAAAGCTGGCTTTCATCAATGTTCGCCTTCGAGTACTCGGCGCTGTTCAACGGGCTTCTGCCCTGGCTTGGGCGCAACCGGCTGACAATGCCGCTGGGCGGTACCTCGAATCACTTTCGCCGCTCGGTGCTCGAGCGCGTCGGCGGGTGGGACCCCTACAACGTGACGGAGGACGCCGATCTGGGCCTGCGCCTGCACAGGCTCGGCTATGACACCGACACGATCACCTTTCCCACCTATGAGGATGCCCCTGCGACGGCGAAGGTCTGGCTGCCGCAGCGCACCCGCTGGTTCAAGGGGTGGGCACAGACCTGGCTGGTCCACATGCGCGATGTCGGCGCACTCTGGCGGGATCTGGGGCCGCACTCCTTTCTGGCCACTCAGGTGCTCACGGCCGGAATGCTGCTTTCCGTGCTTGCCAACTCCCTCTTCGTCCTGACCGTTTTAGGCCTTTCCCTCCATTGGGCGCTCTATGGCACGTTGCTTTATCATTCACGTGTGCTCCTCCTGCTCGACGCGATCAATCTCCTGTTCGGATATGGCGCCTTTCTGGCGCTCGGCTGGTGGACGCTGCGCAACACCGAGCGGCCGAGGCTGTGGAAACTGGCCTTGCTCACCCCGGCCTATTGGCTGCTGTTGTCCATTGCGGGGTGGCGTGCCATCTGGCACCTCTACCGCCGGCCGCACCTGTGGGAAAAGACGCCGCATCGCCCGAACCGGCCGAGACCCGCCGGGCCCGTCCCCCGGAAGAGGCGTGCGGCGTCAAACGCCTCGGGCGGTTCACCATCGGCACGAGTGCCGAAGTCCCGGACAGCCTTGGAAACTGCCGGGGATCGGGATTAAGCCTCCAAGTCGATACTTCTGACAGAAACGTCTTGAACCGCCGGTGTATCGGCGGTTCGTCCTTGTTCATAAACCGATTCCCTCGTGGCGGTAGGTTGATGCTAGAACATCATCGATAAGTTCCGGTGCAATCCCCCTTGAACCAGGGTGCTTGAATGAAGAAGGAAGATGCCGCGCGTGGCGGCAGCGCGAAGGCCGCGCTGAGGCGCCTGGCCCGCAACTGGCACATTCTGGCCGCCGCATCCGCGGCGTTGCTGGCGCTCGATCTCTTCCTGGTCGGCAGCGGCGCGGTGGCGGCGCTCGCGGTGGCTTTCGTGCTGGCGGTCGCCGCCTTCTTTCCGGGCAAGAGGCGCGAAGGCATGCCCGAAAAGGGCGACGACGCCCTGACACGGGACCTGGGCACGCTGCCGGCGCTCCACCTGGCGGCGGCCGTGCAGGACCCCCTCTACGTGTTCGACGAGGGCGGCACCGTCGTCTATGCCAACGAGGCGGCAAGGACCGCGTTCGGCTCCACCGCACAAGGCACATCCCTGCAGTTGCGCTTCCGCGCCCCGGAGATGCACGACTTCATCGCCCGCGTGCTCGAAGGAGGTTCCGGTCCCTTTGCCACGGATTACACCGAGCGCGTGCCGATCGAGCGGGCCTATCGCGTCTCGGCGATGCCGATCGGCGAGGGATCGGGCCTTTTCGTGCTTCTGTTCAAGGATCAGAGCGAGGCACGGCGCATAGACCGCATGCGCGCGGACTTCATCGCCAATGCCAGCCACGAGTTGAGGACGCCGCTCGCCTCCATCGCCGGCTTCATCGAGACTTTGCGCGGGCCGGCCCGCGACGATCCGGACGCGCGCGAGAACTTCCTGCAGATCATGCAGGATCAGACCGCGCGCATGGCCCGGCTGATCGACGATCTCCTATCGCTCTCGCGCCTGGAAATAAAGTCCCATATGAAGGGTGGCGAGCACATCGACCTGAAGCAGCTCCTCGAATCCGTGCGCGATTCCATGGCGCATCTGGCGGCCGAGTCCAATGTCGCCATCGAGCTCGACCTGCCCGAGGCACCGATCAAGGTTCAGGGAGATCGCGACGGGCTGGTGCAGGTCTTCGAAAACCTCCTTGAGAACGCCTGCAAATATGGCGGCTCCGGCGGGCGGGTGATGATTACGGCGACGGCAGCGGAGCAGGATGGCTCGAAACGCGTGACGGTGACCGATTTCGGACCGGGCATCGCCGAAGAGCACATCCCGCGCATCACGGAGCGCTTCTACCGGGTCGACGTCGAGAACAGCCGCGCCCAGAAGGGCACCGGACTCGGCCTTTCGATCGTCAAGCACATCCTCGCCCGGCACGGTGCTCGCCTGTCGATCCGCTCACGC
This sequence comes from Nitratireductor sp. GCM10026969, assembly GCF_042660605.1. Classification (NCBI taxonomy): domain Bacteria; kingdom Pseudomonadati; phylum Pseudomonadota; class Alphaproteobacteria; order Hyphomicrobiales; family Phyllobacteriaceae; genus Nitratireductor; species Nitratireductor sp. GCM10026969. Next base: position 1,032 of record NZ_JBHSUM010000057.1, on the reverse strand, counting down.
GTCGGCGAGGGCTCTTCCTTTACCGTCATCTTCCCCCCGGAATAAGGACGGCCGGCACACTGGCATCCGCGCCCGTCGCGCCTATTTCTTGTTCCCGTCATGTGGATGGCCTACCAAGGTCGGGGGTGATTTGCCCAGGAGAAGCTCGGTGCCAATACAAAGCCAGCACATAACGCACTCTTTCGATACGGAACTGCGTTTCCTGACCAACCAGATCGGCGGAATGGGCGGTTATGCCGAGCGCATGGTGGAGCAGGCGGTCGCAGCGCTGGTGAGCGGCGACATCGAGCTGGCACGAAAGGTGGTCGAGGACGATGCGTTTCTTGACGAGAAGGAACGCGAGATCGGCGAAAAGGCCGTGGTCGTCATCGCCAAGCGGCAGCCGATGGCCGCCGACCTGCGCGAGATCCTCGGCGCGATCCGCATTTCCGGCGACCTCGAGCGCGTCGGCGATATGGGCAAGAACATCGCCAAGCGAGTGACGGCGGTTGCCGAGACGCGGCAGCCGCCGCGGCTCTTCCGCGGCATTTCGGCGCTGTCCGACCTGGCGCTGACGCAGCTCAAGGACGTTCTCGATGCCTACGCTTCGCGCTCGGCGGAGAAGATCAGCTTCGTGCGCGATCGCGACGAAGAGATCGACGCGATGTACACCTCGCTGTTCCGCGAACTGCTCACCTACATGATGGAAGATCCGCGCAACATCACCGCCTGCACGCATCTCATCTTCTGCGCCAAGAACATCGAGCGGATCGGCGACCACGCCACCAACATCGCCGAGACCGTCTATCACATCATCACCGGCACGATCCTGCCGCCCGAGCGGCCCAAGGAGGACGAGAGCCACCGTGTCACCGCGCCGGCGTCCGACGAGCCGCGCGAGCGCTGATTGCGGGCTCAGCCGGTCCTTGCCTGCCGGGTATGCCGGTGGAGCCAGGCGGCCGTGCCGAGCGTGGCGAGCGAAACAGCGGTGAGTGCCGCAAAGGCCGCGCCGTAGGCTCCGGTGTCGATCCGGGAAAGCAGGACGACGACGAG
>NZ_JBHSUM010000056.1:0-25660 GCF_042660605.1 Nitratireductor sp. GCM10026969 | reverse complement strand
CTCGCGCTCGGCCTGCCGCTCCGCCCGGGCCTTGGCGATCGCTTCGCGCTCGCGGCGCTTCTCGACCATTCGCGGATCGTCCGGCCCCGGTGCCGCACGGAACTTTTCCAGCATGGCCTGGCGTGCCTGCGCCGCGTGCTTGCGGCGATCGTCGAAATCCGGGATAGCGTTCTTTCTCATCAATTCAGTCACTGTCCTTCATTGGAGTCTTGGCTGCGGGAGTAGGGGCTGGGCCATCCCGAGGAAATAACGTTCGGGCTGGAGCTCACGTTCTGGAGTGGGATCATCCGACCGCCTGACAGCGGGCGAACACCGCGACTTCACGCTGCGTCGAATCCGCAATCTGGTAACCGCGCGGTAACCCTGGCCTATCGAGGTAAGATTTCGGATTGGGATCTGAGCCGCCCTGAAAACATGAAAGCCGCGGCGTTCCGCGGCTTTGAGGACCTTTGGAAACTGGAGCGGGCGAAGGGATTCGAACCCTCGACCCCAACCTTGGCAAGGTTGTGCTCTACCCCTGAGCTACACCCGCTTTCACGGCAAACACCGTAAGCGGCGCTTATATGGCTGAAGTGTCGGCCGAATGCAACAGGGAATCGCGTGGCATTTTCTGTTCTTGGTGGATTCGCGTGCAGAAGGCGGGTGGGCGGCCGCGTGTTTTCCGTGGCACCTTGCGTCGCGGTGGCCAGAACGCTTACACCAGCAATCCTGGAAGATGTCGCATCACGGGGAACCGATGCCGAAATCACCGCAAGCGTTGTTCGACTATCTTGCCGAGCTCGGCATCCCGGTGACGACGCGGCAGCACCCGCCGCTCTTCACGGTCGAAGAATCACAGAGCCTGCGCGGGGCGATCCCCGGGGCGCACACGAAGAACCTCTTTCTCAAGGACAGGAAAGACCGGCATTTTCTGGTGTCCGTGGAGGAGGATGCCCGGGTGGACCTCAAGTCCATCCATCACATCATCGGCGCCTCCGGCCGGGTGTCCTTCGGAAAGCCCGACAGGCTCATGGATTATCTCGGCGTCACGCCCGGAGCGGTCACACTGTTCGGGGTGGTCAACGATACTGAAGGAGAGGTGACGGTGGTCCTCGACGAGGCTCTGATGGCGCACGAGATCATCAACGCCCATCCGCTTCACAACGAAGCGACCACCTCCATCGCCCGGGCGGATCTCCCGCGCTTTCTGGAAGCGACCGGGCACGAACCGCTGATCTTGAAAGTTTCACAATGATGGCCACATCACGTATCCTGCCCTGCCACGCAGAGGACTCAAGGTGGCGCGCAGGGCATAAAGACAGGAAGGGGCAGCAATGAGCGACCGCGACAATCCCTACGGCGGATCGGGCACCGGGATGACGGCGAATGTCAGCTTCGGCGCGGGGCGGGAAAACGTCGCCCCGAGCGGGGCGGCCGATCTGCTGGGTGCGCCTACGGCGGGAGAGGTGATCAAGGAGACCTCCACGGCCGCCTTCAGCGCCGACGTTATCCAGGAATCGCGGCGGCAGCCGGTACTCGTCGATTTCTGGGCTCCCTGGTGCGGCCCCTGCAAGCAGCTGGCGCCGGCGCTGGAGAAGGTGGTGCGCGAATCGGGCGGCCAGGTGAAACTGGTCAAGCTCAACATCGACGAGCATCCCGCCATTCCGGGCCAGCTCGGCATCCAGTCCATCCCCGCCGTCATCGCCTTCAAGGACGGCCAGCCCGTGGACGGCTTCATGGGCGCGGTTCCCGAAAGCCAGATCCGCGAGTTCGTAAAGAAGATCTCAGCCGGCGGCGGCAACAAGATCGACGAAGCGCTCGCCGCTGCCTCCGAGGCGCGCGAGGGCGGCGATCCGCAAACGGCGGCGCAGATCTATTCGGCCGTCCTGCAACAGGAGCCGGAGCATGTCGAGTCGCTGGCCGGTCTTGCCGACCTGCTTTTCGAGGCGGGGCAGGCGGACGAGGCGCGTGCCGTGCTCGAGCGCGTGCCGGAAGCCAAGAAGGATGCCGCTGCCGTCGCCGCGGTGCGTGCCAAGATGGCTCTCGCCGAACAGGTGGCCGAACTCGGCGATCCGGCCGAGCTGCAAAGGCGGCTCGAGGCCGATCCGTCCGACCATGAAGCGCGCTTCGATCTGGCGCTGGTTCGCAACGCTCAAGGGCAGCGCGAGGAGGCGGCAGAGAACCTGCTGGCCATCGTCAAGGCCGATCGTGGCTGGAAGGACGATGCAGCACGGACGAAGCTGCTCGAGCTTTTCGACGCGTGGGGTGCGAGCGACCCGGTGACGCTGTCAGCCAGGCGCAGGCTGTCCTCACTGCTGTTTTCCTGAGGAGCATGGCGTCGCGGGCCATCGGTCTTCCGGAACGCGGGATGCAGGAGCGGGCCTTGAAGGCTGGAAATGCACATTACGCCGATGCGTCCGCGGTGCCGGATCAGATTCCGGTCTTTCCGCTGGCGGGAGCGCTCCTCCTGCCGGGGTGCCGCTTGCCGCTCAATATCTTTGAGCCGCGCTATATCGCGATGGTTGACCATGCGCTCGCCGGGGCGCGGGTGATCGGCATGATACAGCCGGACCTCGGCGCTCACGAGGATGGCCCGACCGGTACGGAGCCGGCGCTCAGCGCCATCGGTTGCGCGGGGCGGGTGGTCTCCTTTGCCGAGAGCGGCGACGGCCGCTATCTCATTTCGCTTGTGGGCATCTGCCGTTTCCGCTGCCGCGGCGAGGTCCGCGCCGGCACACCCTTCCGGCAATGCCGCATTGCGCCCCTCGCTGCGGATTTCGAGGCGGACAACAGCACGGGCCGTATCGACCGGGCAGCGCTCCTGCAGGTCTTCCAGGCCTATCTTGAAGCCAACAGCCTGGAAGCCGACTGGGACAGCATCCGCGGTGCTGCAAACGATCTGCTGGTCAATACACTGTCCATGATGGCCCCTTTCGGGCCGGAGGAGAAACAGGCGCTTCTGGAGGCTGCCGACCTGAAGACCCGGGCGGAAACGCTCGTTGCCGTGACGGAGCTGTCGCTGGCGCGCGGTGGCGACGGGTCCCCCTCCAGCTTGCAATAGGGCACCAGCGGTGCCACGCGAGTTTTCCCGTCTCCTGCCGAGGCGCCGATTGTGCTATGTCTTCGGGCGCAGCTCATCAGGAGAGAGGCGGCAATGGAAACGGATATGGAGGCTTCGCCGACATGGCTGACGGCGGGCGGAGCGGCCGGCGGTTGATTGAGCCGAAGCTTCTCGAGCTCCTGGTTTGCCCGCTCACGAAAGGGCCCTTGAAGTGGGATCCCGAACGTGCGGAACTCGTCTCTGCCAAGGCTCGACTCGCTTATCCCGTGCGCGACGGTGTACCGGTGCTTTTGCCGTCGGAAGCCCGGCCGCTCGATGCCGATCAGGAACAAAGCGGTGGCCACCGGAAACATTTGCCCTGAAAGGCGGTGTTGTCGAATAACCGTGCTAAGCGCCTTGGAAACCGCCACATTGCCCTTCCGGCCGCACGGACAAGTCGAACAGGTTCCTTCCGGACGGTCGTTTCGAAGGCCGGATAACGGCGAGCGTTGCATCCGGGCACTCCGGCTTGACTCACGCATATCCCGACGGTTATCGGTCTAATCAATAGCCAGAAGGTTATCAATGACGATGCCGCAGCCCCACGATGCCCTTTTCAGAGCGCTCGCCGATCCGACTCGACGGGCCATCTTCGAGCGGCTGTGCCGCGAGGGTGACCTGACCGTCGGGGCCCTGACGGCCCGGGCCGGGATCTCGCAGCCGGCCGTCTCGAAGCATCTCGGGATTCTGAAGCGGGCCGGGCTAGTGCGCGACCGCCACGTGGGACGCCAGACGCACTATAGCCCGCAGTTCGGCGCTCTCGCCCCCCTGGTCGACTGGACGAACCAGATGTCCGGCTTCTGGCAAGACCGGTTCGATGATCTCGAAGATCTGCTCAGAAGGATGGACCAATGACCGAAACACTCTCCATCGTCGTCGAACGGGAGATTCCGCATCCGCCGGAAAAGATCTGGCGCGCGCTCACGCAGCCGCACCTGATCGAGGCCTGGCTGATGAAGAACGATTTCAAGGCGGACGAGGGGCACCGTTTCAATCTCAGCGCAGACTGGGGTGCCGTCGATTGCCAGGTCCGGACGGTCGAGCAGAACAAGACGCTGTCCTACACGTGGGATACCAAGGATCTGAGAAGCGTCGTCACCTGGATTCTCATCCCGACGGGTTCAGGCACCCTATTACGGATGGAACAAGAGGGCTTCCGGCCGGATCAGCAGCCCTACTTCCGGGGCGCCAAGGTCGGATGGCCGCGGTTCTTTGATGCCCTGGAGAAGGTGCTGGCGCGATCGGATTGATCGCGGGTCGTCCGATCCGTCCCGGCACGCCATCAAAGGAGATATCAATGAGTTGGAACATGTGGATTCGGCAGGTTCACCGCTGGCTGGCGATCATCTTCACGGTGACCGTCATCGCCAACTTCGTCGCCATGGGGCTGGGGGAGCCTCCGGCCTGGGTGGTTTATTCGCCGCTGCTCCCGCTCTTCCTGCTGCTGTTCACGGGCCTGTACATGTTTGTGCTGCCCTATGTCACCGAGCGGCGTAGCGGGCGGCCCGCCGGTGAGATGGAGTGAACACGAATGGCCGACAAGGCGAAGAAATCGACCGCCGCGAAGAAGACCGGCACCAAAGGGGGTCCCGCAAAGCCGGTCCTCCTCTCAGGCGGCAACCCGCAGATCCCCAAGGGCTACGGCGACGCCCCCGTGCAGGCCTACATAGCCGCCATGCCGGGCTGGAAAAGCGACGTCGGGCGCCGCCTCGACGCGCTCATCGAGCGCGTCGTCCCCGGCGTGCGCAAGGCGGTCAAATGGAACTCGCCCTTCTATGGCGTCGAGGACGAGGGCCAGGGCTGGTTCCTCAGCTTCCATTGCTTCACGAAGTACATCAAGGTGACCTTCTTCCATGGCGCGTCGCTCAGTCCTGTCCCGCCCGGCGCGTCCAAGCACGAGGACGTGCGCTACCTTGACATCTACGAGGACCAATTCGACGAAGCGCAATTTGTCGCGTGGGTGGAACAAGCCAGCCAGTTGCCCGGCGAAAGAATGTGAACAGAAGCGAAACCACGCATGCAGAGAACGACACCAGCCAGAAAAGGAGCGAGAGCGGCATGAAGAAGACAGAAGCGGAGGGCTCTCCTTCTCAGCTGATAGATGCGCGAATCGAGGAACTGAATGATTGGCGGGGCGAGACGCTCGCCCGGGTCCGAGCGCTCATCAAGCAGGCCGATCCCGAAGTGGTCGAGGAATGGAAGTGGAGGGGGGTTCCGGTCTGGTCGCACGCCGGAATCATCTGCACCGGCGAGACATACAGGAATTATGTGAAGCTGACCTTCGCCAAGGGTGCCTCTCTGGAAGACCCCTCGGGCCTGTTCAACGCCAGCCTCGAGGGCAGCACCAGGCGTGCTATCGATATCCGGGAGGGCGAGGAGATCAACGAAGAAGGGTTCACGACGCTCATCCGCGCCGCCGTGGCGCTGAACGCGTCCCGTGTCCGCGGCCGATAGCCCTGAGGGGATAAGAACGGTTCCCCGACGAAGAGGCGTTAGCTCAATTTCCGTGCTCGATGCCGTTTGGAACGGACGGGCGGAAAATGGTGCGCCGGGGATGATGAAACGCTACGTCCAACTACAAAAGTTGCTAGCGGACCCCGAAGACGACTGATGTTCCTAAAGAACCTCCGCCCCAGGAGGTTGGACAAGTGCTTACAACAGGTGCGGGCACGATTTCCGATGCTGCGCCCGACGCGTTCAAGAGCGTTTGACCATGGCACCGGGCAGTCGATCGACGCCGTCCAGACGAGTGCGTGCGAGATCACCGCGTTTTTTCAAGGCGTTCAGATCGAAGGCATCCTCGATCGACCTTGAGCCGGCTGCAAGCACAAGTTCGACATGCTTTAGAAGCGCTTCACGATGCTCTTTGCGACGGACGTGCTCTGACAGCAGCACCAATGCCGTCATCAGCTGGATGAGGACGGCCGGCTGGCTCGTCGCTTGCCGGATCTGATTGAAGGCCGCGTCGACGATGCCGCCGAAGCTGGTGACCTTGCCTGTCACCCGGATGGTTCCTTCCTCATCGCTCCAGGCCGCCTGCGCTTCGCCGCGGCGCATGACGAGCGCAAGTGACAGTGCGAGCCGATCGATCGCCGCGATGGCCGTGAAGGGATCGTTGATCCCGGGTGACAGTGCTCGCAGCGCAACTTCGACCAGTTGCCGCACAGCGAATTCTAGGTCCTGGGCGGCGGTCCGTTGGCTGCCGAGGACGACATACTCCGAAATTTCGTCCAGCATCTCTTCATCCAACGCAGAGACGGCATGAACGCGCCCGTGGTCGCCCTGCCCGATCAGGAGCTGTCCCGGCCGGAAGTGAAGCTCGATCACCGCACCCGCCTTGTGCGCACAGGCGACCAACCCCTCATAGTCTATGGCCTGCACATAGCCTCCATCCGGCAGGCACAGACTGATCCCTCCCTGAAACGCTGGCGGCTCGTGCCGGAGGTTGCCATCCTTCGCCTCGGGCAGCATGCGAAGGATGGCGACGTCGAGCTCGTGCCCGACCCGTTCGATAACCGTATCGGAGACGATCGAACGCGCGAGATGATGAACGAACAGCAGCAGCAAGAACACGCAGACCAACACGAGCGCGGTCGCGATGGTTACGGCCAGATGATGCGCGGTGTCGCCCTGACGGCCGTCGTTCAGAAAGCGGAGCACGAGGATGAGATAGACGACCGTGGCCAGGAAGATGCCCAGCATGAGTTGTGTTGGTACGCTGGCCATGAAGTTCCGGATCAGTCGCGGTCCGAGCTGACCAGCCGCAAGGACCAGGACTACCATCGTGATTGAAATCACCAGCGTGGCCATGCTGATCATCGCGGGAAGCAGGGCCGAAAGCATAGTCGATGCGTCCTCGGCATCGCCACTGTGCAACCACCAGGTGGCTGCACCTCCCGTATCGACCTCGATGGCTGATGCAGACCAGGCGAGCAGGACGGCACCGAGAACCAGCAGGCCGGGAACGAACCACAGGCTGGTACTAACGCTCTCCCATAAGGTTCTGAAGCGAGCGACCAATATGAACTCCAGGTCGTGTGAGCCCTTCTGATGGGGGCTCGGCTAATCGTCCTGCGAAAAAATCAGTGCGCTGTAGGGCCCGACCGCGATCTCGCCTGACCAGGCCATTCCGTCGCATTCACCGGGTTCAGCGACGGCATCCTGGCTGGCGAAACCGCCGAAATCCGAACTGTACCCAACCCAATCGGTGTTCAGGCGGAGTTTCCATACGCCCTGACGGGGAAAGCCGATACGATAGGCCTCCCGGGGCGCGTGGCTGAAGTTCGCGACGACAATCACATCGTCCCCTGGCCCACCTTCCGCCGAACGGTGGAAGGTGAGGAGCTTTTGTTCCTCGTCCACGCGAGGGATCGTTATGTCGCGTCCGAGCAGGCCGCGGGTGGCGTCAGAGCGGTTCAGACGCAGGCGAATGAGGTCGTGATAGAGCCGGACGATGCCGCTGAATTCCTCGCTCTGATCCCACTCGAGCGGAACGGTGTCCTGAAACCACTCGCCCTGCAGGAATTCCTGGCCCTGGAAGAGCATCGGAATGCCCGGCGCGGTGAACGTCAGCGTCGCCCCGAGGGTCGAGCGTTTCTGTGCCGCCCAATGGGAGGAATCGTCGGGGGCGATCTCATGGGGAACGCGCGCCCGCCCATTGGCCACCTCGTCGTGAGACTCGGTGTAGACGACTCGCTGGAACGGATCCCCATTGTAGGAATGTTGGAGCGCGTGGGCGACAGTCGCCATGTGGCGCGCCTCGTCGTCGCCGGTGATCAGCACCTGGCGAACGGGGTGCACGAACTCCGAGTCCCATTGAGCGCCGAAACCGGCCCCGCCTTGCGCGACCGCCGCCGTGATCTCAGCCTTGTTGCGCAGGTCCTCGGCTATGGTTATGCGGCCCGGGAAGCGTTCGCGGACCTCGCCGTTGATCCATTGCAGCAGGCTCCAGCCTTCGGGAAGGGCGTCGCCTTCGTCTGCCTCGTCTCCAAGCACGTTGCGGATATAGAGCGTCATGTCGAAGCGCAGCCCGTCGAGGTGATACTCGCCGAGCCAGAAGAGGGCGTTGTCCCGGATGAACTGCCGCACTTCGCCGCGATCGTAGTCAGGGCGGGTCTCGCCCCAGGGCGTTTCGCTGCGCCAGTCATTGTAGAAATAGATCCCGCCCTTGTCATCTTCGCTCCAGCCGTCGAACTGCCAGAGATCGAGGTCGCTCGGGCCGAAATGGTTGTAGACCACATCGAGGATCACGGCGATGCCGTGCCGGTGCGCCGTCTTGATGAAGGCCTTGAAGCCGTCCGGCCCGCCATACGCGCTCTCGACGGCATAGATATGGGCGGGATTGTAGCCCCATGAGACGTCGCCGGCGAACTCCATCGCCGGCATGATCTGCACCGCATTGACGCCCAGGCGCTTCAAATGAGCGAGCTTTTCGCCCGCGTCCTCGAACGTCCCCGGCTGTTCTTCGCTCGGGCGATGGAACGTGCCGATATGCATTTCATAGATGACCAGCTCGTTCCAGGGCGGCGTCTGGAAATCGACATCATGCCAGTCGTCGTCTGGCCGGACGACAATTCCGTTGCCGACGGAACTCGTCACTTCGCGGGCATATGGATCGATGCGCGACAGAACCTTTTCACCATTGCGGATCAGGAACCGATATTCGTCGCCGGGTTTTGCTCCGGCCACATCGGCATACCAGATCCCATCGCCCTCCGCCGCCATCGGGGCTTCGTCATCCGACCAGCCATTGAATGAGCCGGTGACAAATACCACGTCGGCATGCGGCGCCCACACACGGAATGCAACGCCGTTCTCGTGGGCGATGGCGCCCATCCCCTTTAGAACGACTGACTCGGACATGAAGGACCTCCGCGACACCGTTGCGATATCCGGGAACGGTGGCCGAACCGAACAGCCGGCGAGCCGTTTGGTTCCATGCATGTGATGGCCGCCACTGCTCGGACGCCGCCAATCGCCTAATCGGCGGCCTTGCCCTCGGCGATCTTCTCTCCAGCTTCCGCCCGGTCACCCTGGTCGGGTTCCGGTACCTCCTGCCCCTTGGCCGCCTTTGGACTGTAGTGCAGTTCCGCCAGCACCGGGAAGTGATCTGAACCGATATCGCGCAGGCGCTGCAGGCGGACAAGCATATAGGCGGCGTCATGGAAGATATGGTCCAGAGGCCACCGAAACAGGGGGTATCGGGCGTGGAAGGTGCTGAACATGCCGCGCCCGCGCCGCGGATCGAGCGTACCGCTGATGCGCTGGAAAAGGCGTGTGGTGTGGGACCACGCGACGTCGTTGAGATCGCCCGCAACGATCGCCGGCCGGTTCTGCGCCTTCACCTGCCTGCCCACGATCAGGATTTCGGCATCGCGCTCCTCGGTGTCGGTTCGCGGCTCCGGCGGTCGCGGATGCACGCCGAAGAATGCGATCCACCGGCCGGATCGCAAGCGCACGGAAGCGCGGACCGAGGGCACGTCCTCTTCCACCAGGAACCGCACTTCGGGCGAATCCAGTTCCAGTTTGGATAAAAGATGCATCCCGTAGTGGTTTTCTTGCGGTTGCTTAATGGAATGCGGATAATCGTCGTCCAACTCGCGCAACCGCTCGTCCCACCAGGCATCGGTCTCCACGGCCAGGATGATATCCGGTCGGGTTTCTTGCACGAGAGCCATAAATCGCTGGGCTTTCCGGTTCTCCATCAGGACATTCGCGATCAGGAGGCGGATCGAGTTTGCCGGATCTGCATCGTCGGGTGCCTTCGCAACCTGCCGAGGCGCCACGATCGTGTAAGGAAATATCCGAAAACCCTGGTAACCGAGCGCGCTTGCGAGCGTGATCAGGAAAACTACGTCCCATGTGCCCTCCCCTCCATAGAGCAACAGGTACGCACACAGCACAACGGCGATCGCGACGGCGATCTGCAGGCGCGGAAAGTCCGCGCCGCGAATCCACCACCTCGCGCTTTTCACGAATGACAGTAGCGTCAGGACGATGAGCAGGCATCCGGAAGCGACGAGAATGGGTTTCATCTGTCTTGAGAATCCGCCAAAGGGCGCTTCATGCTGACTGGATCATAAGCTTAGCACCGCTCGACCGCCGGAACCTAGGGCGATTCGGCTGGTTCGCGCTCTTGCTCTTCCTGCACCTGCGGCACGTCGCGCCCCGCAAGAAATTCTCCCAGAGCCGACAGTCCTTCAACGTGATCGGCGAATACTTTGAGCGTAACGAGAAGCGGAACGGCGATCAGCGCGCCGACGATCCCCCACAGCCAGCCCCAGAATGCGATCGCCAGGAAGATCACGACGGGGTTCATCTCAAGCCGGCGGCCGATGACCAGCGGGGTGACCAACTGTCCCTCGACCGTGGTGCAGGCAAGGTAGATGAGCGGTGCAAAGAGCGCCAATCCGATCGCGTCGAAGGAGACCAGGGCGACCAGACCAACAAGCACGACGCCGAGCAGGGCTCCCAGATAGGGAATGAAGTTCAACAGCGCGGCCAGCACGCCCCAGAGCGCGGGATTGGGCAAGCCGATCGCAAACATGCCCGCCGCAACAGCGGCGCCAAGGCCGAAATTGACAAGCGAGATGGTGAAAAGATAGTGCGATACATCCCTCTCGACCGTCCGCGCAATGCGCAATCCGCGCTTCTTGTCCGAGAGCGTGGGCAGCGATTTCACCAGCTTTTCATAAAACATGTCGCCTGAGGAAAGCAGAAAGAGAAGCAGAATGAGAGTGACACCGATCTGTGCGGCGACCTCGGGCGCCCCGGTGGCGGCGCGGCTGATGAGACCCGGCTCGCTCAAGACGACACGCTGCGCTTCCGGATCCTCGGATTCGGCGAGTTGCTCGACCTGCTCGGACGCATCCACCACCGCATCCACCGGGCGACGCAGCGTGGCGATCCGGTCCTGCACTTCGCGGCCGATACGCGGCGCGTCATCGATCCATTGCGAAACCGGGCCGCTCAAGGAGTAGAGCGCGGATGCGATGAGCGCGGAGAGTATGACCACGAGCAGTATTGCGGTGGCCCATTCAGGAATGCCTCGCCGGGCGAGAGATCGAACCACAGGGCCAAGAACGAGGGCGAAGAGAAAGGCGAGCACTACGGGCAGGAGAAAATCACGCCCGAAATAGAGCGCCACGACCATGATGATCAGGAAAGTGCCGATTCCCAGCGCCTTCAGGGTCTTGTCGACGACAATGACCTGCGGTGGTTCGGTCAAACGCTCATGGGACGGCGCCGCCGGCTCGTCGCGCTCTGCTTCCTGCATGGAAATGCACCTGTTTGCTGAAGCCCTAACTCGCCGGCTGGCAAAGCGTTGCGACGCGGGTGAAATGACACGTTCAACCTTGTCGCGGTATGCTTCCATTTCTATGGCGCCGCGTTCGCCGCGTTCGCCGAAGCTGCGCAACAGTTGGGTCCGTAGCTGCAGATCCGCACAAACTGCTCGAGTGCACTAGCCGCTTATCCCCCGGCGCTTCTGCTTGGCAGGGTGCGTGAACCTCAGTTCACAGCTTTCACTGCCTCGAGACGGCTATTTGCTTTGTTCATTAGGATACTGCCGTTCAACTGCGCGGTAATCGGCAGTAAATGGCGGGCCGCGAACGACGAAACGGAGAATTACGTCTACCCCATAGCCCTCCGTGAACCGCATAAATATTGGCGAGGCCAACCAGGCGGCAATCAATACGAATAGCAATGTCGACTATGCACCCCAAGCTGTCGTTTGAGGATTGGGAGACGAAGCCTGGATCAGCACATATCATTGTCATTCGCAATAATTGTCCCGTCGGTTGCTGGTCGACCCTGTTCGCGCCTCGCCAAAGCGCTTTTCACCTCACATATCTATTTTTCGCGCTGTCGCCGTCGTCATGCCCACCCGAAGCGACATGAAACCGTCCACCGTAAACTCCTGCCACTGCTCGCAGACTTCCCGCTCGAGCGCATCGCGTTTTGCCTGACCAGCCTGAGCGACCGCTTGGGCGACCGGCGTGCTGTGGATGTATTGCCACAGGAAATCGGCGGGCGCCGGGAGACGGAGGGTCTTGGGCCTCGCCTGAACGTCGACTTCCAAGAAGCCGGCATCGCGCATGAGTTCAGTGAGTTCATCGACATCGTGCATCGAGAAGACGAGGTCGGCGAAGGCGGCAGCTTTCGGGTCTATGTGACTGGCCAGTGCCTCCTTCATGATCGCGAACAGCGGCGGCTTGGGCCCAGGGACGGTGACGAAAACGCGGCCGCCGGTAACCAGAACCCGCCGCATCTCGCGCAATGCAGCCTGCTTGTCGGGGATAAACTGGAGTCCCATCTGGCAGAGCACGACATCGAACGCCTCATCTGGGAACGGCATCGACTCCGCGCTCGTCTCGTACCACTCGATAGAGACATCCGGTGGGGTCTGCGAACGGGCTACCGACAGCATGCCTGCGTTCACGTCCAGGCCGGCGACCGTGCCGCCGGCGCCGACGCGCTCGGCCGCACGCCGCGTCACGACACCGGTGCCGCACGCGACATCGAGCACACGCTCCCCTGGTTGAAGGCCTGCAACGCCGATGAGATCGTCGGCCACCGGCCCACCGATGGAGGGGACGAAAAAGCGCTCATAGTTTTCAGCGGGGGTTCCTCCAAAGGACTTGCCGTAGATTTGCTGTGTCATCGCTTCCTCCATTTTCCCTAGGCGCCGGTCGGCGCGTCGCGTCGAATGCTTGCCCGGCCGGCCTCGACCAGCAGCCGGCGCTGCGCATCCATGGCCAAACGGTTTCAGTGCAGATTACGGGAGGAAGGATGGCCGCGCTTCGGGTGAACCACCCAATTGGAGTCAATGATGGCATGGGTGATTCCACCCAATCCAGACCCGCTCAGACCAAGCGGTGCTCGTAAGCCCAGGCGGTAGCGGCAGCGCGCGTGGGGATGTCAAGCTTGTTGAAGATATTGCTGGCGTGCCTGTCCACGGTCTTCCCGCTCAAATGCAGCTCGTTCGCGATCTGCTTGTTGGTCTTGCCAGCAGCGATCAGGCGGAGAACTTGCAGTTCGCGGGCAGTGAGACCGCAAGATTCGTCCGACGGCATACCAAGCAGGGTATCGACGCGGGAAAGGTCCGGCGTGGCACCGAGCTGCTGGAACATTGTCCGGGCTGCCTGCCACTCCAATGCCGCACCATCGTTGTCACCGAGGGCGCGGCAGGCCATCCCCATCATGACGCGTGCGCGCGCCGCTTCATACGGCGCATCGGCTTGCTGCCATCCTTCGACGGCCTGGCGCAGCCAAACCACCGCGGCCTGCGCTTCGCCTTCCGCGAGTTCCGCCGCTCCCCGCGCGTGGGCGGCAAGGATGCGCAGCAATTCGGTTCCGTAGCCTTCCGCGACATCCTCCAGTTCGCGGCAGGCGCACCGTGCTTCCTCGATCTCGTCAGCTGCCAGCATGATCTCGACATGGGCAGGCAGCAGCCGGATGCGGCGCACCTGATCGGTCGTCGCCCCCATGACGCGCCGGATTGCGGCCGCAGCCGCATCGGTATGCCTTTCGGCCAGCCACAGCAGGGCAAGGCCTGGCTGCGGTTCGAAACCATATTGGCTCGCATTGCGATACGCCCGCTCGGCCGCGTCAAAATCTCCTCGGAGGCGGTGTACTTCCGCCAGCTGGTACCACGCCCCGGCCGTGTCTTTTCGATTATTCGACCGTGTCAAACGTTCCAGGGCCTGCTGCGCTTCGTCGATTGCGTCCTGCCATGCGCCGCTGATCCGCTTGATCTCGGCGCGGTGCATTAGGCACGTGCCGCTGAAACTGACCAGCTGAGGCTGATCCGAGCACCATCGCCCCAGTGCGGAAGTCCATTCGCGCGCGCGGTCCAAGGCATGGACTTGCTGACAGGCGTCGATCACACTGCAGTAGATCAGGCCGGTGAGGATGGGTGACAATTCGCCGGCCGTGACCGAAACCATTGCCTCGTCGAGAAGCGCGAAGCCTTCCGTGGTCCGCCGTTGTCGCAACAGGACACGGCCCTGCAAGTGCCGTGCGCAGGCCACGAGGTCGGCGTCCGCAAAGCGCTCGCCGATCTCGACTGCGCCGCTGGCCGCGGCGTAGGCCGCATCGAGGTCGCCCGCGGCGAGATGCCGTTCGACGCGGGGCAGCATCAGGTAACCCTGTTCGGCGCAATCATGTGGCTCGCGTTCGAGCAGCCGATGCGCGCGTCCGAACCAGCCGGACGCCGGCGCCATCTCTCCACGGAAGACAAGGCGCAGGCCCAGCCAGAAGGCGCAGCGGGCGGCGTGATGACATTCGCCGACCTCGAGATAGGCTTGATGGGCTCGCTCCAGCGCCCGCAGGTACTCCTCGTCGCGCCCGCTCAAATAGGCCGACATCGCCAGCCGGTCGAGATCGTCTCCGGCGAGGGGAGCCGCTTGACCGGCATGCGAGAGGCATCGATAGGCTTCATCCCATGCCCGTTTGTCGTAAGCCTCACGACCAAGCACGAGCTGATCCGTTTCATCCAAGCGGCTGCCGTCGTGCTTTCTTTGATCTGAGCCGGCCATCCGGAAACGAACAAATCCCTATCCATGGCTGCTTTGGAGCCAGCGTGCAGTATAGCACGAAAGAACGCGAATGCCGGAATACACCTGAAGCACTCTGACCGGGACCGCCCCGAACGACACACGGGGGCATGTCACGACGATGCTCGCGCCGTCTTGAGTGTCCGTTGAAGGGAGGCCTGAAGTTGTCCGCCCGCTCACGGCCCAGTTCCGTAACGCCCGAGCCTGATCGCTGATAGAAGCGAAGGCAGTCTCTAGCGTAGAAACTGCGGTGATCGGCAGTGCGTGGCCATATCGCACTATAGAGAGCCGAAAGTGTTACCCATGTCTTCGGAATGAAATGTAACCCATGTGTCCGGAACGGACCATCGGGAAATGGCGGAGAGGGAGGGATTCGAACCCCCGATACGGTTGCCCGTATGCCGCATTTCGAGTGCGGTGCATTCAACCACTCTGCCACCTCTCCGCACGGACGCTCGGGTGGCGCCCGGATGCAGCGGCGCTTAAATAGCGGTGAAGCCGGTCCGATACAAGGCCAAATCTGGGCGATGGACCGGCTCGCCTTGACCTGTCGGGCGGTTTCGGCTAAGGACCGGCGATCTGCGGCGTGGAGCATCCTCCGCGCCGTTTGTTTCGCGGGGCTTTAGGCCCTTGTTCAACGACTGACAAAAAGACGGCAGGCCGCCGCAGCGGCCCAAGCCGGACCGGACACCGAAAGGCAAGAAAGATGTTCGCAGTCCTCAAAACCGGCGGTAAGCAGTACCGTGTCGCCGCCGACGACCTGCTCAAGGTCGAACGTATTCCCGGCGAACCGGGCGAGATCGTCCAGCTCGGCAATGTGCTCGCAGTGGGCGAGGGCGGTGACGTGAAGATCGGCACCCCCTTCGTCGATGGCGCCAGCGTGGCGGCGGAAGTCGTCGAGCAGGGCCGGGGCAAGAAGGTCATTGCCTTCAAGAAGCGCCGCCGGCAGAATTCGCGCCGCAAGCGCGGCCATCGCCAGCTTCTGACCACCGTGCGCATCTCGGAGATCCTTCTCGACGGGGCAAAGCCCTCCAAGAAGGCGGCCGCCAAGCCCGCCCCTGCGAAGGCTGAGGAAAAGCCCGCCAAGGCCGAGAAGAAGGCGGCTACGGAAAAGCCGAAGGCCGAGCCCGAGACGGCCGAAGCCAAGGAAACGGCCGCCGCGCCGCTGTTCAGCGCACCGGGCGGCGAGGCCGACGATCTCACCAAGATCAAGGGCATCGGCCCTGTGGCGGCCGGCCAGCTCAAGGAGCAGGGGCTCATCACCTTCGCCCAGATCGCCGCCCTGTCCGACGAGGACGTGGCGCGCATCGACGAGGCGATGCCCTTCAGCGCCGACCAGATCAAGGACTGGCGCGAGCAGGCGAAGGCGCTGGCGTAATATTTCGGGGCTCTGGCCCCAGGAAACGGATTTGCATTCGGGCGCGCGAGTGCCCATAAAGGGAATCGAAGCGTTCCAGGAACGCAAAGGAGCAGAATCATGGCACACAAGAAGGCTGGCGGTTCGTCGCGCAATGGTCGCGAGTCCGAGTCCAAGCGCCTTGGCGTGAAGAAATTCGGCGGCGAGAAGGTGCTCGCCGGCAACATCATCATCCGTCAGCGCGGGACCAAGTGGCATCCCGGCGCCAATGTCGGCATGGGCAAGGATCATACGCTTTTCGCCCTCGAGGCGGGCGCCGTGTCCTTCGCCAAGAAAGCCAACGGGCGAACCTACGTGTCGGTAAACCCGATGATGGACGCAGCGGAGTAGCCGGTTCCGCACCAAAACACCGGCGACCCATCTTGGGAGCCGGTGTCCGGAAGATCCGGAAAAGGTTTCAGGGGAGATGGGTCGCCATCTCCCCTTAATTTTTGTCCGGAGGAAAGAGCCATGATTGCCGAAACCGAAGAGGTCGAGAGTGAGAGTATAGGTATCGAGTGTCCCGTGCTCGTCACCGAGCGGCTGGTCCTGCGGCCGCCGCACGAGGACGATGTTCCCGAGCTGGTTGAGCTTGCGAACAACCGCCGCGTCGCCGAGATGCTGTCGCGCATGCCGTATCCCTACAGCGAGGCGGACGCCGAGGTCTTCGTGCGGGGCAGCCGGTCGGAGTTCCGCTCGGGCTGCCATTATGCAGTGGCGCTTGCCGACAGCGGTGCCTTTGTCGGCTGCGCGGGAATCGACATGCGGCAATACGGCCTGGAGCTCGGCTACTGGATCGGCGAGCCCTATTGGGGACGCGGCTACGCCACGGAGGTGGCGCACGCGCTGGTCGATCTCGCCTTCCGTGCCACCGATATCGACCGCCTGCATGTCTCGTGCCGGGTGATCAACAGCGCCTCGCGCCGGGTCATTCACAAGTGCGGCTTTCAGTATGTCGGCCAGGGCATGATGGATTCGGTGGTGGCCGGCAAGGTGCCGGTGGAACGCTATCAGCTCGACCGCAAGACCTGGGTGAGCCTGAGGAGTTGGGGCGCCGGGAGTTAAGCGAAGGAAAGCGCGGGCGTGAAGTCCGCGCTTTCCGGTTTGCGCGTGTGACACGATGCGTTAGATGGAGCGTTGACAAGGAAAGGCTGCCGCGCGCCCATGAAGTTTCTCGATCAGGCCAAGGTGTTCATTCGCTCCGGAGACGGCGGTGCGGGCTCCGTCTCGTTCCGGCGCGAGAAGTATATCGAGTTCGGCGGCCCGGACGGCGGTGACGGCGGCCGCGGCGGCGATGTGTGGATCGAGGCCGTGGAAGGGCTCAACACGCTCATCGACTACCGTTACCAGCAGCATTTCAAGGCCAGGACGGGCGGCCACGGCATGGGCCGCAACCGCACCGGCGCCAAGGGCACGGATGTCGTCATGAAAGTGCCGGTTGGCACACAGGTCTATGAGGAAGATAACGAGACCCTGATCTGCGACCTGACGGCGGTGGGCCAGCGTTATCGCCTGGCGGCGGGCGGCAATGGCGGCTTCGGCAACCAGCATTTCAAATCGTCGACCAACCGGGCGCCGCGCCGCGCCAATCCCGGCCTGCCGGGGGAGGAGCGGTGGATCTGGCTGCGGCTGAAGCTGATCGCCGATGCCGGGCTTGCCGGCCTGCCCAATGCCGGCAAGTCGACCTTCCTCGCGACGGTGTCGGCGGCCAAGCCGAAGATCGCCGATTACCCCTTCACCACGCTGCATCCCAATCTGGGGGTCGTGCGCGTCGACGCACGCGAATTTGTGCTGGCCGATATCCCGGGCCTCATCGAGGGCGCGCATATGGGGGTCGGCGTCGGTGACCGCTTTCTCGGCCATGTGGAGCGCACGCGCGTCCTCCTGCACCTCGTCTCGGCGCAGGAAGAGGATGCCGCCGCCGCCTACAGGACCGTGCGCGGCGAACTGCAAGCCTATGGGCGCGGGCTTACGGAGAAGCCGGAGATCGTGGCGTTGAGCCAGGCCGACCTGCTGGACGAGGAGGCGCGGGCGGAGAAGCTGGCGGCGCTGCAAGAGGCTGCGGGCAAGCAACCGTTCCTCCTGTCGTCTGTCACGGGCGAGGGCGTGCAGGACGTGCTGCGGGCGTTGATGCGCGTGGTGGAGGAGGCGCGCCAAGAGGATGCCGCGGAGAACGAGACGGTGGATGAGCGGTGGCGGAAATGACCCGGTTGATGAGCCTCGTCATCCCGGAAGCTGCTGCGAAGCAGTGGCTGTCCGGGACCCATTCCGGAACGTGGAAGAGTCACGGAATGGATCCCGGCACGCGGGAGCTCCGCTCCCTTGGCCGGGATGACGCGCGGGACACCTTGCATGCATCTTGCAGCATGGGGCTGTCCCGATGAACCGCATTTCCCTCTCCTCCTATCGCCGCATCACCGTCAAGATCGGCTCTGCTCTCCTGGTCGACCGCGCAACCGGGCTTAAACGTGCGTGGCTTTCTGCGTTGGTCGACGACATGGCGCGCCTCTCGGCGGCCGGCACGGAAGTGCTGGTCGTCTCCTCCGGCGCGATCGCGCTGGGGCGCACCATTCTCGGCCTCGGCCGGCGCACCATGCCGCTGGAGGAGAGCCAGGCGGCGGCCTCGGTGGGGCAGATCGCGCTGGCGGGCGCCTGGGCGGGCGAGCTCGGCCGCCACGGTCTCACCTCGGGGCAGGTACTCGTTACGCTGGGCGATACCGAGGAGCGGCGCCGCTATCTCAATGTGCGTGCCACCATCTCCACGCTGCTCAAGATGGGTGCCGTGCCCGTCATCAACGAGAATGACACGGTCGCCACCACCGAAATCCGCTATGGCGACAATGACCGCCTCGCCGCGCGCGTGGCGACGATGGTCAGCTGCGACCTGCTCGTCCTGCTTTCCGACGTGGACGGGCTCTACACGGCGCCGCCGGAACGCGATGCGAATGCGCTCTTCATCCCGGTGGTGGACACGATCACGCCGGAGATCATGGCCATGGCGGGCGATGCGTCCTCGGAGCTTTCGCGCGGCGGCATGCGCACTAAGCTCGATGCGGGGCGGATCGCCACCGGGGCAGGTGCGGCGATGATCATCGCCTCCGGCAAGGAGATGAACCCGCTCTCGGCCATCGAGCGCGGCGCCCGTGCCACTTTATTCCGGCCAAGCCCGACGCCGGTGCGCGCCTACAAGACCTGGATCGCCGGGCAGCTTGAGCCGGCGGGCCGGATCGGCGTCGACGACGGCGCGCTGAAGGCGTTGCGCTCCGGCAAGAGCCTGCTCCCGGCCGGCGTGAAATCCGTATCCGGTGCCTTCTCCCGGGGCGATACGGTCGCCATCATCGGTCCCGACGGGCAGGAGGCCGGGCGCGGACTGGTTGCCTATGACGCGGCCGATGCCGTAAAGATCGCCGGGCTGAAGACGAGCGACATCGCCGACGTGCTTGGATACGAGGCGCGAGCGGCAATGGTGCATCGCGACGATCTGGTGTTATCGGCACGTCATCCCGGCAAGCGCGAGGTGGAGGGACAGAATGCTCAAGATGCATGATCATTCGGACGAAGACGTCGCCCGGCTGATGGCGGATCTCGGCGCGCGCGCCCGCGCCGCCGCCCGCCCCCTGGCAATCGCCGCGCCGGAAAAAAAGAACGAGGCGCTCTTCGCCATGGCTGAGGCGCTGGAGGCGCGCGCGGGCGAAATCCTCGCCGAGAATGCGGTGGATATGGAGAAGGGGAGTGCTGCCGGCCTTTCAGCGGCCGTCCTCGACCGGTTGAAGCTCGACGAGAAGCGCATAGCCGCCATGGCGCAGGGCCTGCGCGAGATCGCCGCGCTCGAGGATCCGGTTGGCAAGGTAATTGCCGCCTGGGACCGGCCGAACGGGCTTCACATCGAACGCGTGCGCACGCCGCTCGGCGTGATCGGTGTCATCTATGAGAGCCGCCCCAATGTGACGGCCGATGCCGGGGCGCTGTGCCTGAAAGCCGGCAATGCGGTGATCCTGCGCGGCGGCTCGGATTCGGTACGTTCGTCTGCCGCCATTCACGCCTGTCTGGTGGATGGGCTGAAGAAGGCCGGCCTGCCCGAGGACGCGATCCAGCGCGTGCCGGTGACGGACCGGGCTGCCGTCGGGGAAATGCTGAAGGGGCTCGGCGGCAATCTGGACGTGATCGTGCCGCGCGGCGGCCGCAGCCTGGTGGAGCGGGTGCAGAACGAGGCGCGGGTGCCGGTGTTCGCGCATCTGGAAGGCATCTGTCATCTCTATATCGACAAATCCGCCGATCGCGACATGGCGGTCTCGATCGCGGTGAACGCCAAGATGCGCCGCACCGGTATCTGCGGCGCGGCCGAAACGCTGCTGGTGGACCGCGCGGCGGCCGATACGCATCTCCGGCCGGTGCTCGACGCGCTCTCGGCGTCCGGCTGCGAGATCCGCGGAGAAGAAGAGGTGCGGGCGTGTTTCCCGGCCGCCAGGCCTGCGATGGAAGAAGACTGGCGCACGGAGTATCTGGACGCCATCATTTCCGTCCGGCTGGTGGACGGTGTGGCCGGGGCCATCGATCACATCGAGACCTATTCCTCCCACCACACCGAAGCCATCGTCGCCGACGATGCGCAAGCGGTGGAACGGTTCTTCAACGAGATCGATTCGGCGATCCTCCTGCATAACGCCTCCACCCAGTTTGCCGATGGCGGCGAGTTCGGCATGGGGGCCGAAATCGGCATCGCCACGGGCAAGATGCATGCGCGCGGCCCGGTCGGGGTGGAGCAGCTCACCTCCTTCAAGTACCGCGTACGCGGCTCCGGCCAAACCCGGCCGTGATCCCATGAATCCGCCGCGGGAGGCTATTCAGGAGCGCTATCTGCGCATGCCCCACGTGGAGAAGGGCATGGCCGTCGGACTGTTCGGCGGGTCCTTTAATCCGCCCCATGCCGGGCATGCGCTGGTCGCCGAGACGGCCCTGCGCCGCCTGCGGCTCGACCAGCTCTGGTGGATCGTCACCCCGGGCAATCCGCTGAAGGACAATAGCGGGCTGGCGCCGCTGGCAAATCGCATTGCGCTCTCCGAAGCCTGCGCCAAGGACTCACGCATCAAGGTGACGGCCTTCGAGGCCGGTCATCGTGTTCGCTTTACCGCCGATACGATCGAGCTCGTCAAGGAACGTAACCGGGGCGTCGATTTCGTCTGGCTGATGGGCGCCGACAGCTTGCGCAGCTTTCACCGCTGGGAGCGCTGGCGCAAGATTGTGCGCAGCGTGCCGATCGCCGTTTTCGACCGTCCGGGGGCCACGCTTTCCTTTCTCTCCTCGACCATGGCCAAGACTTTCGACCACGCGCGTCTCGACGAGAGCGACGCGCCGCGGCTGGCGCGCATGGCGCCGCCGGTGTGGACGTTCATTCACGGCCCACGCTCCTCGCTCTCCTCGACCGCACTGCGGGACGCGGAAAGATTGTCACGGGAGAGCGGCCGCGGGAACTGACGGCGCCCGCGCGTGGGGCGCTGCGATGCACAACAGGTCTTGTCTTGAAACTGACAAGCATGTCTGCCTATCTATTGGGTATCGCATGGCACGGTGCCGTGCGGTTTCGTTGTTCTTATTGGAAAGGAAAGACACTGAGAACAGCACTGCAGAAGAAGGCAGACATTATGCCTTCGCCGGCCGGGGCACCTGATGACAGCCTGTCTCGCGCCGTAAAAACCGCGCTGGCGAGTCTGGAAGACTCCAAGGCCGAAGACATCGTTTCCATCGACATTCAGGGCAAGTCTCCGCTGGCGGACTACATGATCGTCGCCTCCGGCCGGTCGCACCGGCATGTCGGGGCCGTGGCGGAACGCCTGATCCGCGCGCTCAAGGAGGCCGGCCTCGGCTCCGCGCGGGTGGAGGGCCTTGCGGGGGCCGACTGGGTGTTGATCGATTCGGGCGATATCATCGTTCATGTGTTTCGCCCGGAAGTCCGGGAATTCTACAACATCGAAAAGATGTGGCAGGCCCCGGATCTGGAGGACGAGACGCTGCACTAGCAGCCCGCGCCGGAGATGGCGCACTGGCGGTGCATGAAGCGCTCCGCGGGGTGCGCACCGGGTTGATCTTTGTTTCCGGGAAGGGTTTCCCGGACATCGGGCGGATTTGTGTTCCGGCGCGGAGCGCCAAGGCGAGGTCGAGTAATTCGTATAGACGTCCATGCCGTTGGCCGTATGAAGGCCGGAGCCGAAAAGGAGCTTGCCGAGCGCTATTTCGAGCGCCTGGCAAAAGCCGGTCCGGCGGTGGGGCTCGAGTATGCGGGCGTCAGGGAGATACCGGAGAGCCGCGCCCGCGCAACGACCGCGCGCAAGCGCGAGGAAGCCGACCGCCTTGCGGAATTCGTCGGCGACGGCACGCTGATCCTTCTGGACGAGCGCGGCAGGAATCTTACTTCAATTGAGATAAGCGAGCGGCTGGCGGCCTTTCGCGATGCGGGCGAGCGGCGGCTGACACTTGCCATCGGCGGGCCGGACGGTCACGATGAGGTGCTACGGGACAGGGCGGCGCTGCGCCTGTCCTTCGGGGCGCAGACGTGGCCGCATCAGCTGGTGCGGGTGATGCTGGCGGAGCAGCTTTATCGCGCTGCGACCATTCTGGCCGGTCACCCGTATCATCGCGTCTGAAAAGTGCGTCAAAGACGCTTGTATCTCGACGCGAGTGATCTACCATGGATTGTGAAGTGTAAATGTCATGGTTGATGCTTCCTTAACGAAATTTCGGCTACACTGAGGTTCAGGAGATCCGCGGCGAAGACAGATGACAAACCCAGGATTCAGCCATGCCGGATGGAAGGTTGCCATGTTCGCGGCAGCCCTTTTCCTGGCCGTGCCGGGCGGCCGCTCCGGCGCGCAGGGGCTGGACGGGCTTGAACAGAAGCAGAGCGAGAGCGTCGAGGAGTATCGGCGCCTGTCGCGCGCGCTTGTGCTGTCGGAGAAGCGCCAGGCGGCGCTGGAAGCCGAGATTGCCGCGATCAAGGACGACAGCGCGGCGCTCACGGCGGCGCTGATCCAGGCGGTGAAGACCGAGCGCAAGCTCGGGGAGGATATCGACGATATCGAAAACCGGCTGGAGGACCTGAGCAGCCAGGAAGAAAGCCTGCGCAAGTCGCTCAGGAACCGGCGCGGGACGCTGGCCGAGGTTCTGGGCGCGCTTCAGCGGATGGGATTGAACCCGCCGCCGGCCATTCTGGTGCGCCCCGAGGATGCGCTCGCCTCCATCCGCAGCGCAATTCTGCTGGGCGCGGTGGTGCCCGAAATCCGTGCCGAGACGGAAATGCTCGTCGCGGATCTTACCGATCTCGGTCGCGTGACGACCTCCATCCGCACCGAGCGGGAGCGCCTGGAGGCAAAGAAGATGGCGCAGGCGGAAGAGAAAGAGCGCCTTACGCTGCTCCTGCGGGAGAAGCGGCGCATCCAGGCGGAGGCCGTGGCGCGCATGGAGGACGAGCGCGCCCGGGCCGAAGAGCTCGCCGGCCGCGCCCAAAGCCTGCAGGAGCTGATCGCTTCGCTTGAAAAGGAGATCGCCACCCTGCACGAGGCGATCGAGCAGCACCGCGCGGGGACGGGTGAGGACAGCTTGTCCGAGACCCTGCCCTTCGCGGAGCGGAGAGGCCTCGTGCCACTGCCGGTGGCGGGAAGCTTCGGCGCCCTTTTCGGTGACGACGACGGCACGGGAGGGCGGCTGCAAGGCGACATTCTAAGAACACAATCGGGCGCAATCGTTACCGCGCCGGCGGATGGAACGGTGCTCTATGCGGGGCCTTTCCGGTCATATGGCCAGCTATTGATACTGAACGCTGGCGACGGGTATCATGTCGTGCTGGCGGGAATGGATCGGTTGAACGTCTCTCTCGGGCAATCCGTGCTGGCGGGAGAACCGATCGGCATGATGGGCGAGGCACGGTTGGCAAGTATTGCCGTCCCAACGGTAGGCGAAGCGATGCCGGAGCTTTATATTGAGTTCAGGAAAGACGGGAAACCGATCAATCCGAAGCCTTGGTGGGCTCGGGAGTTATCTGGAAGGACGGGAAATGGTACGTAAATTGTCGCTGCTGTTCGCCGGCGCGCTCATGGGCGCATCCGCCGTTAGCCTCGTTTACGGGACGAATGGCACGGCCGCCAACGCGGCGGATTCGGACACTTATCGCCAGCTCGCCATCTTCGGCGACATCTTTGAGCGGGTTCGGGCGCAGTATGTGACGCCGCCGGACGAGAAGGAGCTGGTGGAGAGCGCCATCAACGGCATGCTCACCTCCCTCGATCCGCATTCATCCTATCTCAACGCCGATGCGGCGAAGGATATGCGGGTGCAGACCAAGGGCGAGTTCGGCGGCCTCGGCATCGAGGTGACGATGGAGAACGAACTCGTGAAGGTGGTCTCGCCGATCGACGACACTCCGGCCGCACGCGCCGGCATCCTGGCGGGCGACCTGATCGAGAAGATCGATGGCGAGAACGTGCGCGGCATGTCGCTCAGCGATGCCGTCGACATGATGCGCGGCCCGGCCAACACGCCGATCGAGCTTTCCGTCCTGCGCGAGGGCCAGACGAAGCCGCTGAAGATCACTATCATCCGCGACATCATCAAGGTGAAGGCGGTCAAATATCGCCTTGAGGACGACATCGGCTATATGAAGGTCACCTCCTTCACCGAGAAGACGACCGACGACCTGCGCGAGGCCATCAACGCCATCCAGAGCGACATTCCGGAAGACGATCTGAAGGGCTATGTGCTCGATCTGCGGCTCAACCCCGGTGGTCTGCTCGATCAGGCGGTCAACGTCTCCGACGCGTTCCTGGACCAGGGCGAGATCGTCTCCACGCGGGGCCGCGAGGCTGATGACATCGCCCGCTTCGCATCGCAGCCGGGCGACCTCATCGACGGCAAACCGCTGGTCGTTCTCATCAATGGCGGTTCGGCCAGCGCCTCGGAGATTGTCGCCGGTGCGCTTCAGGACCATCGCCGCGCTACGGTGGTCGGCACCAAGTCCTTCGGCAAGGGTTCGGTGCAGACGATCATTCCGCTGGGTGAGAACGGGGCGCTGCGTCTGACGACGGCGCTCTACTATACGCCCTCCGGGACCTCGATCCAGGGCACGGGTATCGTGCCCGACATCGAGGTCGAGCAGCCCCTGCCGGAGGATCTCGCCGGGATGGACGTGACGAGCGGCGAGTCCGAGCTGCGCGGACACATCCGCGGCGAGGCCGAAAGCGAGGAAGGTTCCGGCTCCGTTGCCTATGTGCCGCAGGATCCGGAGGAAGACCTCCAACTCGGTTACGCGCTGGATCTTCTGCGCGGGGTCAAAAGCGATCCCGCGTTCCCGCCCAATCCGGACAAGGCGGTCATGAACCAGTAATGGAGCCGGCGCACCCCTTCACGACAGGGGTGCGCCGCCTGCCCGTGCGGCAGCGTTCGGGGTGATCGCGGGGGCATGCAACCGGTTCGCAGCGATATCGACCGGCCGCTGGGCCAGAATGCGCCTCGAGGTCCGCGGGGCCGGCGCCCCGGCTGGCGGGACATCCTTCTGATCCTCTGTGCCGTCGCGGTGTTCGCCGCATCCGGCGCCATTGCCTTGCGCGAGCGGCCATATCGGCAGCCTGCACCGGTTGCGGT
>NZ_JBHSUM010000055.1:0-26164 GCF_042660605.1 Nitratireductor sp. GCM10026969 | reverse complement strand
GCCCGGCCTGCCGAAAACGCCTTCGGCCGAGCGCATCTTCCTTAACGAACAGGGTTATATCGAGGGGTTGTTCTGACCCGCACGGGCGGTGCCCTTCGTGGAAGGTGTGCCGGCGGTTAGCCCGTCCCAGGCAACCATGGCCGCGTCCACGACGCTATCGAGCACCTCCATGGAGGCGCCATCCTTGGCCTGTATCGAAAGGCCCTGGTTCACGGTCGTGTAGAACCAGGCCATCGCCGCGGGATCCGCGGTCGCGGGGACATCGCCATCGCTGATGCCCCGGGCGATGCGCTGGCACAGATAGTCTTCGGCGCCCTTGCGGTTCTCCTTGAGAAAGCACCTGAGATCTTCGTGCTCCGGCGTCCCGATCAGTGCGGCGAGCACCACCAGACAGCCGCGGGGTACATCGGTGCGTACATAAGCGCGCGCATTGTGCCGCAGGACGGCTTCGACCGCCTGCCGAGCCGTCGGTGACTGCTCGATCTTCTCCTGGATCGGCGCCCCTTCGATGGCGTCGTAGAGCGCGACCGCCTCGCGAAACAGCGCTTCCTTGGACCCGAAGGCCGCATAAAGGCTGGGCCTGTTGATGCCCATGACCTCCGTCAATTCGCCAAGCGAAGCCCCGTCGTAGCCGCGCTGCCAGAACAGCACCATGGCGCGCCGGAGCGCTTCATCGCGGTCGAATGCACGCGGCCGTCCGCGTTCAGCCATGTCGTTTCCTCTTTTGTACCGGTGTGTAAATAAATCGCTTGACCGGTCTCCGCAAGCGCAATAGGAATTATGTACCAATCGGTATGTAAAAGGAGACGGACATGCAGGATCTGCTCGGAAAGACGGCACTGGTGACCGGCGGCAGCCGGGGAATGGGCGCGGCCACGGCGCGTGCACTTGCCGCGCGCGGCGCCGATGTCGCCATCACCTACGTCAACGCCGAGGAGAAGGCGCAGGAGGTGGTGCGGGACGCGGAGCGGGCGGGCCGGCGCGCCCTGGCGGTCCAGGCGGATAACGTTGACCGCGAGGCGGTGGTGAATGCCGTGCACGAGACGGCGCGTGCTTTCGGCGGGCTGGATATCCTGGTCAACAATGCCGGAATCTTCGCCTACGGTCCGCCCGAGGCGGTGACGACTGAGGAAATCGACCGCATGCTTGCCATCCATGTCCGCGCTGTCTTCCTCGCTTCCCAGGCGGCGTTGGGCTATATGAAGGCGGGCGGACGGATCATCTCCATCGGCTCTTCGCTCGCATGGCGGGTGCCCGGTCCAGGCTTCACGCTCTACGCGGCCAGCAAATCCGCGCTGATCGGATTTACCAAGGGGCTTGCCCGCGACGTCGGCGCGCGCGGGATCACCGTCAACGTCGTCGATCCGGGATCGACCGACACGGACATGAACCCTGCCGACCGCGAGGGGGCCGATAACGAGCGTGCGTTCATGGCGCTCGGCACCTACGGACGGCCCGAGGACGTCGCCTCCATGATCGTCCACCTGGCGGGTGAGGGCGGTCGCGGCATCACCGGCGCCTCGATCGCCATCGATGGCGGTGTGACAGCATGAGAGCGTGGCTCTATTGGCGGCGACCGGGCTACTGGAGGTGGGCGACGGACTGAAGCTCACCTGACATCGCGTTTGCGGCCGGGCAATGCCCGGCCGCATCGGGCGAAACTTAAGGGTCTTCAGCCCGTTTCTTCCTCCGGCTGGCGAATCTCGACGATGGTCAAACGGTGGATCTGGCCGTTGCGGGCGGTCCAGTTGATGGACTGGCCGGCAGACAGACCGATGAGCGCGGTGCCCACGGGCGTGGTCACCGAAACCCTGCCCTCGGCGATGTCAGCCTCGGCCGGAAAGACGAGCGTCACCGTTTTGGGATCGTTGTCGTCGGCGGTGTAGGTCACGCTCGAGCCCATGCGGACCACTGTCGCCGGCAGGGCATTGTCCTTGACCACGCGGGCGCGCTCGAGCTCGCTCAACATTGTTTCCGCAAGCACGGGGTCGCGGTCCTCCATCGCCGTGGCAAGGCCGAGGAGGCGGTCATGATCGGTTCTGCACAGCGTGATCTTGGGCTTGCGCCCGGTCTTTTTCCGCATGGTGGTCATATCCAAGTGCTGCCGGCGCTGCCGGCCCTTCAATGTTGTTGTGATTGCGCCTGGAATCTGAAATCGCCGCGCCCGTGACGGGCAGATTTTCTTGCGCCCCCGCGGTTCGGAGGCGCATGGCACCGAACCCGGGGCTAATGTCCCGCGATGGGACACACCCGAAGAAGGAAGAAGGGGGATCGCGGATGCCGTTCCATAATCGAAAGGTGGGGCAGGGCTAGAGCCATGTCAAGGCCGGGGAGGCAGGGGCGCCTGGCGTCTCAGCCGGCCGAAGCGAAACCCTTCCGGCATGGCCGAGCGCACCATCATCATCTCGCCGATGGTCTCGTGGGTCAAAAGCCCGACGAGACGATCCTCGCTGTCGACGACGGCGACCGCGGGGGCGCTCTTTTCCTGCATCAGGCGGAAGCCCTCGGTGAGGCTCTGGCGCCGGTGAACGGAGGGCAGGCCGGTGCGCATGACACTGACCACCGGCGCATCGGGGCCGGTCTCTTTCAAGGCCGCGATCATGTCGTTGCGCGTGAGAAGCCCGTCCATTCGGCCGCGCGCATCGAGAATGGGAAACTCGTTCTGCGTCGTGGCGAGCAGCCGGTCGATGGCTTCGGCGATGGTGGCCGAGCGGTCGAGCGTGGTGAATTCGGTCACCATAACATCGCCCGTCAGAACACTGTTGGCGACGTCGCGGATCTGCGCATTTTGCGCTTCGGCGGCCGCCGCCAGATAGACGAAGATGGCGATGAAGATGAGAAGCGGATTGTAGAGCAGCCCGAGAAAGCCGAACAGGAATGCGAGTCCCTGGCCGATATTGGCGGCGATCTGCGTGGCCCGCGCCCAGCTCAACCGCGTCGCCAGTAAGGCCCGCAGCACGCGCCCGCCGTCCATGGGAAAGGCCGGGATCATGTTGAACAATACGAGGAAGACGTTGACGCCGGCCAGCCGCACGAGAAAGTCGGCGCGCGGGTTTTCCACCTGCAGCATCTGCTCGATGCCGGCTGTGCCTCCGAGCGCGACGAAGATGATCGCGGCGATCACCACGTTGACCATCGGCCCGGCGACGGCAATGAAGAGTTCCTGTCTCGGTTCCTCCGGCATTCGTTCGAGCCGGGCAAGGCCGCCGATCGGCAGAAGCGTGATATCCGGTGTGCGGATACCGTAGCGGCGCGCGGCCAGCGCATGGCCGAATTCGTGCAACACGACGCAGGCAAAGATCGCGAGGATGAAGGCGACACCCTCCCAGGCGGCAGCCATGCCGCCGATCTGGTAGTGCATAAACCAGATCCAGATAAGAAGCAGGAAAAAGGTGATATGGACACGCACGACCGTGCCCGCGAATTTGCCGATGCTGAAGGACCATCTCATAACGAGGGGTGCTCCTGTGGACCCGGATTATGAACAAGCCAATGTAAAGGACATTTGTCGCGGCGGCACCATTTTCAAGCGCACGCGAATAAGGAGGCGAAATGACCTTCAGGGACAAAGGGATAAGCGGAACTGTAACCGGACTGGTCGAAGGCATGAAGCAGCGGCGCGAGGCGGTGGCGCCGGTCGTCGTGCTGATGGTCCTGGCTCTCGGGCTCTATGCTTTTCTGTCCATTGCCGACGAGGTGGCGGAAGGCGAGATTCGTGCCTTCGACGAGCAGCTGTTCCTTGCCATGCGCAGCGACACGGACCCTGCCAAACTGTTGGGGCCACCCTGGCTTGAAGAGGCAGCGCTGGAACTCACTGCGCTCGGAGGCTACGCGCTCATCATTCTGGCGCTGGCCGCCGTCACCGGCCTGTTCGTCGTCACGCGCCGCTACGGCCCCGCCGTCTACCTGGTGCTGTCGGTCGCGCTCGGGGCGTTGGTATCGCATTTCTTCAAGGAATTCTATGCCCGTCCGCGGCCCGACCTGGTCGATCATCTCGACAAGGTGCATACGGCGAGTTTCCCGAGCGGGCACGCCATGATGTCCACCGTCGCCTATCTGACTCTGGCCGCGCTGGTGATCCGCTTCTTCGACGACATACGCGTGCAGATCTACGTGGTCGCGGTGGCGCTCTTCGTTGCGGTGACAGTCGGTTGGAGCCGCGTCTATCTGGGGGTGCACTGGCCGAGCGACGTCGCGGCGGGCTGGGCCCTGGGCGTGGCCTGGGCGAGCTTCACCTGGCTCGTCGTCGCCTTCCTCCAGTTCTGGCGCCGCCGAGCGCGCCGGCGCGGCGGCGAGCGTTAAGGAAAGAGTTGCGCTGCCCGCCTTTCGCCGCTATGGAGAATGCATGAGCACGGTTGCAGACACGAAGCTTTGGTGGCGGGCCCGCTGAGAGCGGCCGGCGTAGCATTTGTGTGCAACTTCGACGATGGCCGCAGGTGAAAACCGGGCGGCCATTTTCATGATCGGGCCTCCCGGCAGCACCTCAAACGGGAGCACAAGATGAGCGTGGAAACCCTGGAAAGCGGAGCCGAGCGGTTCGTCACGGCGGGCGGCGTCACGGTCGCGCGCAGCCGCACGGAGACGTCCTACAGCGGCGCGATCGATACCTATATCGATGCGCTCGACAGCCGGCGCGGCGCGGTTTTCTCCTCGAACTACGAATATCCCGGCCGCTATACGCGCTGGGATACGGCCATCATCGATCCGCCCATCGCCATCTCCGCGCGCGGCCGCGACATGAAGATCGAGGCGTTGAACCGGCGTGGCGAGGCGATGCTGCCGGCCCTCGCCGACGCGGTCGAGGCGCTGGCGGAAGTCGCGGTGACGGAGCGCTCGAAGCGTCGCCTGACGCTGAAAGTGGCCGAACCGGCGGAGATCGTCACCGAGGAGGAACGCTCGCGCGTTCCCTCCGTCTTCACGGTGCTGCGGGCGGTCACCGACCTCTTCCACACCGAGGTCGACAGCAATCTCGGCCTTTACGGCGCCTTCGGCTACGATCTCGCCTTCCAATTCGATCCCGTCGAGTTGCGGCTGGAAAGGCCCGAGAGCCAGCGTGACCTCGTGCTCTACCTGCCCGACGAGATCCTCGTCGTCGACCACCACGCGGCCAAGGCCTGGCACGACCGTTACGACTATGCGGGCGCGGATTTCTCCACCGAAGGCATGCCGCGCGAGGGACGCGTGGCGCCGTTTGAGCCCGCCGACCGCGTGCCTCCGCGCGCCGACCATCAGCCCGGCGAATATGCCGCGTTGGTCGAGAAGGCCAAGGAAAGCTTCCGCCGCGGCGACCTGTTCGAAGTCGTGCCCGGCCAGATGTTCTTCGAGCGTTGCGAAAACCGCCCGTCCGACATCTGCCGGCGGCTGAAGCAGATCAACCCGTCGCCCTATTCCTTCTTCATCAATCTGGGCGAACGGGAGTATCTCATCGGCGCCTCGCCGGAGATGTTCGTGCGCGTGTCGGGACGGCGTGTGGAAACCTGCCCGATTTCCGGCACGATCAGGCGCGGCGACGACGCCATCTCCGATTCCGAGCAGATCCTGAAACTCTTGAACTCCAAGAAGGACGAGTCGGAGCTGACCATGTGCTCCGATGTCGATCGCAACGACAAGTCACGCGTGTGCGAGCCGGGCTCGGTGCGCGTGATCGGCCGCCGCCAGATCGAGATGTATTCGCGCCTCATCCACACGGTCGACCACATCGAGGGGCGGCTGCGCACCGGCATGGACGCCTATGATGCCTTCCTGTCGCACGCCTGGGCGGTGACGGTGACCGGCGCGCCGAAGCTGTGGGCCATGCGCTTCATCGAGGAGAACGAGAAGAGCCCGCGCGCCTGGTACGGCGGGGCGGTCGGCATGGTGCATTTCAACGGCGATATGAACACAGGCCTGACGCTGAGGACCATCCGCATCAAGGACGGTATTGCCGAAGTCCGCGCGGGCGCCACCCTTTTATTCGATTCCGATGGCGCGGAAGAGGAGGCGGAGACGGAACTGAAGGCCTCCGCCATGCTTTCGGCCATTCGCGAGGCAGGGAAAACGAACATGGCGAACGAGGCGAGAGAAACCGCTCGCGTCGGCGAAGGAAAGAAGATCCTGCTCGTCGACCACGAGGATTCCTTCGTTCACACGCTGGCCAACTACTTCCGCCAGACGGGCGCCGAGGTCGTCACGGTGCGCACGCCCGTGGCCGACAGCGTGTTCGACCGGGTGAACCCGGACCTTGTGGTGCTGTCGCCCGGCCCCGGCACGCCGGAGGACTTCGACTGCACGGCCACCATCAAGAAGGCCCGCGGGCGCTCGCTGCCGATCTTCGGCGTATGCCTCGGGCTGCAGGCGCTGGCGGTGGCCTATGGCGGGGAGCTACGCCATCTGCACGAGCCGGTGCACGGCAAGCCCTCGCGTATCCGCGTGGGCGGCAACAGCCTTGTCTTCTCCGGCTTGCCGAACGAGGTGACGGTCGGGCGCTACCATTCCATCTTCGCCGATCCGGCGCGTCTGCCCGGGGAATTCGTGATCACCGCCGAGACGGAGGATGGCGTGGTCATGGCCATCGAGCACGAAAGCGAGCCGGTGGCGGCCGTTCAATTCCACCCCGAATCGATTATGACGCTGGGCCAGGACGCGGGCATGCGCATGATCGAGAATGTGGTGGCGCACCTTCCGCGCAAGGCCAAGGTGAAGGCGGCGTAAGCCGTGCCGGTCCCGCGCCGGGAACATGGGTGAGTGAGGGGTCGGTCAGGCATGGCATCCGGCAGGACGGTTCGCCGTCTTTCCTTTTGGACGATCGTCGTCGGCGCGGCGGTTCTGGCGCTGAAATTCGCCGCCTGGTGGCTGACGGGCTCCGTGGCGCTTTTCTCCGACGCCATGGAATCGATCGTCAACGTGGTGGCGGCGGGCGTGACCTGGTACGCCATTCGCGTCTCGCATGCGCCGGCCGACGAAGAGCACCCGTTCGGGCACCACAAGGCCGAATATCTCTCCGCCGTGCTCGAAGGGGTGCTGATCGTCGTCGCGGCCCTTTTGATTTTCCGCGAGGCCGTGCTTGCCTTCTATCTACCGCATGCCCTGGAGACGCCGGGCGTGGGCATGGCGGTCAACGCGCTTGCCGCGGTCGGAAACGGGATATGGGCCCTGGTGCTCATGCGGGCGGGCCGCGCTGCGCGCTCGCCGGCATTGATGGCGGATGCCCGCCATCTGTGGAGCGACGTCATCACCTCCGCGGGCGTGATCGCCGGTCTTCTCCTGGCGCTCGCAACGGGCTGGTTGTGGCTCGATCCGGCGATGGCGGTGGTGGTTGCGGCCAGCATTCTCTGGCACGGCTGGCATCTCGTCAGCGGCTCGGTGCAGGGCTTGATGGACGTGGCGCTCGAGCCGGATGAGCGCGAGAGGGCCGAGCGCATCATCGCGGAAAATTACGAGGGCGCCCTCGAATTCCACGACGTGAAGACGCGCGAGGCCGGCCGCGCCCGCTTCATCGAGTTTCACCTCGTCGTCCCCTCGGACATGACGGTGGAGCGTTCGCACGAGATCTGCGACCGCATCGAGGACGCGCTGGAGGACGAACTGCCCGGCGCCCGGGTGACCATCCACGTGGAGCCGGAACACAAGGCCAAGAACGGCCATTCCGAAGACGGATAAGGCCGCTGCCGTCCCTGCCGCGTCAGCGTCTTCCGTGTCGCGTCTTCTCCATGACTTCTTCCTCCATCACCCGATGGCCTTGTAGGCATGATTCCAGAAATCGACGTAAGTCTTTGGCGGTTCTGGTGAATCCATCAATCGCTGAGTGAAGAGAATGCCGACCAGACCGCTCTCAGGATCGGTATAGGCCGTCGTGCCGTAGCCTCCGTTCCAACCGAAGGCGCCGGGCTTGAGACCCATCTTCGTCTCGCCGAGAACGACGGACATGCCAAGCCCCCAGCCGGCACCGCCATCTTCCATGAACGTGGCGGCATCGGATGTGCTCATTTGCCCGGGCGTGAGTTGGTTGCGCGTCATCTCGGCCACGGTCTCGGGCTTGAGGATGTGCGTACCGCCCAGTTCTCCTTCGTTCAGCATCATGCGCTGGAAAGCGGCATAGTCGTCCACCGTCGACACGAGCCCGCCAGCACCGGAATCCATGGGCGGCGGGGCGGTGAAGTCGACGCCCTGTTCGGGGCCGTACTCAATGAGGGAGCCGTCTCCTGCGGCAAAATCCGGTCCGTATTGCGTGGGCAGGCGGTCGAGCTTTTCCGGTGGCACGAAGAAGGCGGTGTCCTTCATGCTCAGCGGCTCGAACAGCCACTCCCGCATGACCTCGCCAAGCCGCTTTCCGGTGGCCCTCTCGACCAGGATTCCGGCCACGTCGAGACCGTTATTGTAGAGGAAGCGTTCGCCGGGCTGGTAGGCGAGGGGAAGGTCGCCCAACCGTTGCATGTATTCGTCGGACGTCATCTTGGGCAGCACCCAGCTCGGCGCGATGCCCGCCTCGCGCATGGCTGACTGGATCGGATATTTTTCCGGGAAAACCATGATGGCGCCGAGGCCGAAGGTCTGTGTCAGGAGATGGCGCAAGGTGACCGGGCGCTCGGCGGGCACCGTGTCCTCGAGATCCGATTCTACACTCCTCAGCACGCGGGACTGGGCGAGTTCCGGGAGGAACTCGTCGACCGGATCGTCGAGACGGATCGTGCCGTTTTCCACCAGCTTCATGGCTATAGCGGCCGTAATGGGCTTGGTTATGGAGGCGACGCGAAAGATCGTGTCACGCGTAATCGGCCTGCCCGCGCCATCCATCTCAAAAGCGCCGCTTGTGCCGATTTGGGTTTCGCCGTCATGGTGGATCAGCCAGGTCGCGCCGGGGATATAGCCATCGGCCACGTGGCGGTCCATCTTCTCTTGCAGGGCTTCGAGAACCTCCGCCTTTGCAGCTTTGCCAGCCATCGTCTCCCCTTTTTCCGCCCGGCCGCCGGCGGCGCGGGCAAGGCCCGCGACACCAAGCGCTATGGAGGCCGTGGCGCCCTTCAGCAGCGAGCGCCGACCTATCGTTTGATGCAAATCCATGGTGTTCCTCGTCAGTCGTCGAAGAAGGGCAGGCTGGCGCGGGGGCTCTCCACGCGGCCCTTCGGCTCTTCCCATTCCTCCTGGCGGCCGAGAGCGGTCAAATCGAGCCAGTAATAGGCGCCGCCCGTCGCCTCGTCGCCGCGGCCGAAACCCGAATAGGTGTGGTAGACGTCATCGCCGACGCGCAGGAAGCAGCTGAGGCCAGCCGCTTCGACCGGCGGCTCGCCGTCGAAGTAGTAGCCGGTGCCGGCCTTCCGGTGCTCTTCCTTGGTGCGGTAGTTGTAGACCGCTGGCCCGCGGCTTTCGTCGACAGTCACGCCGAAATCGTAGTTGAAGTCGCTGCCATGGGACGAATACCAGGGGAAGGTCCAGCCGCGCTCGGCCTTGTAGCGCTCGATCTTCTCGAGCGGCGCCCGCGATATACAGGCGAATGACGTGTCGCGATGGTTGAGGTGGCGTATGAGCCCGTCCGACATTTCGTCGGCATCGCCTGTGCAGCCGGGGCAGCCTTTCTCCCAGCGCGGATCGAACATGAAATGGTCAATGATAAGCTGGCGGCGGCCCTCGAAGAGATCGATCAATCTCTTCTTGCCGTCCGGTCCGTCGAAGACATAGTCCTTCTCAACCTTCACCATCGGCAAGCGCCGGCGCTCCGCGCTCAATGCGTCGCGCGCCCGCGTCATTTCCTTCTCTTTGGCCAGGAATGCCTTGCGGGCTTCCAGCCATTCTTCACGAGAGACGATTTCCGGTAAGCTCATTCTCTCCTCCTTGAAATGTTGCGTGCCGCTTCCCTCAGGAGGGCTGGAAGACGCCGTCGGTGTAAGCCGCGCCGAAATAGACGTTGATGGCGCGAATGCGGCTGCCTTCGAAGTCGAAGGTCTCGACATTGCGAAACTCCTTTCCCTCGCGGGTCCGGCACAGATACACGACGAAAACGCGGTCCCCCGAACCGACAATTTCTTCCAGAGAATGTCGCTCGATGCGTTCGCTGTTTGGCCAGCAGCGCTCGAAATAGGCGCGCTTGCCTATCGCGTCGTCATAGGGGCTGGTGAAGGTGAAATCGTCCGCCAGCAGCGGCTCGATCATTGAGCGGTCCTTGACACGGTAGGCTTCGAAAAGCTGCCGGACGGTTTTTTCCTTCTCTTTCGTCATTTCGATCTCCCTCACGGGTCTCGGGTTATACGCAGGTGTGCTCGGCGATGGCGGAAAGGATCTGGTTCCAGTCCGCCGGGTGCAACTCGTGCCCGCCTCCCTCGATCCTGACCAGTCTGGCTCCATCCACCTCCGCGGCCAAAGCCGTGCCGTGTTCGACGGGAAAGAGCGGGTCGGCGGTACCGTGAATCACCAGCAGCGGCGGAACCAGTTCGTTCAGCTTACCTTTCCACCCGTCACCGCCTTTCAGCATGAAATGGTTCGTGGCACTCACGAAGGATCGGGCACGCGCCACGTCGCGCTCGATCAGATTCCTGGCGGCAACCTCGTCATAGGGATGGGCCGTGCCGGCGATCATCCGGGTGTCCTTGACGATGAAGTCGATCACCTCGGCCTCGTTGGTCCAGTCCACCGCCTCTCCGGCAGCGGCATGCTCCTGGTATGCCTCGCTCATTGGTGGCAAGGACGACGTATCCGTGCCGATTGGAGAGGTGCTGATGGCCGTGAGCGTCGCCACGCGGTCCGAATGCGCCAGGGCAACCATCTGGCCGGTCATCCCGCCCATCGACATGCCCACGATATGGGCCCGGCCTATCCCGTAGCCATCGAGCACACGGAGTGCGTCGTCGGCCATGTCATCGAAGCTGTAGGGCGGGTTGCCGGGTTCGTAGGCGGTGGAGAGACCCGTGTCGCGGTGGTCATAGCGGATGACGTAACGACCGCGTGCGGCAAGCTTGCGGCAGAACCCTTCCGGCCACCAGAGCATAGAGGCCATCGCACCCATGATCAGAAGGATTGGCGGATGTGACCGGTCACCGAATGACTCCGTGGCGATCTCGACATCGCCGGTCCTGATAACGCGTGCACTCACGGACGCCTCCTTGACTTGATGCAATTATGATTGCACTTTGCAACTGGTTGTAGATTAGTAAAACAGATCCTATATTGCAACCAGTTTTCTGGAGACCGTGAAATTGACCGCTGAGAAGGAAAAATCCGCTACCCACCGCTCGGGCTGCCCAATCAATCTCACGCTGGAGGTCCTGGGGGACAAATGGTCCCTGATCGTCCTGCGCGACATGATGTTCGGCAACCGCCGGCACTTCCGCGAGCTGTTGACGCAGTCGGAGGAGGGGATCGCCTCGAACATCCTGGCCGACCGCCTGCGCCGGCTCACCGCGGAAGGGGTGATCTCCAGAAAGGACGATCCCACCCACAAGCAGAAGGCGATTTACAGCCTGACGGAGAAGGGCGTCGAACTCCTGCCCGTCTTCGCCATGATCGGTGCCTGGGGCCGCAAATGGCTGCCGGTGACGGAGGCGCTTTCCATCCGCGCGCAGCTTCTCGAGGAGGGCGGACCGGCGCTCTGGGCTGATTTCATGGAGGAGTTGCGCGAGGAGCATCTGGGCACGCCGCCCGCGCGCCCGCGCAAAGGTTCGGGCGTGCGCGAGCGGCTGCGGGCCGCCTATGATGAGGTCGCCGTGCGCAACGGGCTTTCGAGCTGACGAACCTTGCGCACGCCCCGGCTCCTCACAAAAACTCGGTCACGGCGGGCGGCCGGTCCCAGGCGTCGTGCCGCCCGTCCTCGTAGATAACGGGGGCGCCCGCCAGTTCCTCGTCGCTTGCATCGTCCAGACAGACGATATTCACCGCATGGAACGGCCCGCCCATGATGTCGAAATCGGCGCTGGCGAAGGGGTGGACGCCGCAATGCCTGCAGAAGAGGTGGCGGATTCCGCCGTCGCCGAAGCGGTATTCCGTCAGCGCCTCCTCGCCGGAAAGGAGCGAGAAATCCTCCGATGGCACGAAGATCTTCCAGAAGCGCGTCTTGAGACAGAATGAGCAGTTGCAGCGGCGGGTGGAGGTCCACCATGGGCCCTCGCGCGCCGGCTCCGAGCGCTCTCCTTCCGGTGCGAGATCGAGATTGGCGGAAAAGCGCACCGCGCCGCACTGGCAGCTTCCGTGATAGGTCTTTTTCACCGCATATCCTCCTTCCGCGCTTCGATATAGCCGCCCAGGCGGTCCAGGCATTCTCCCCACCCCTCGGCATGGCCGTCGCGCGCCTCGGTGCTCGTGAACGGGGCCTGATGGAAGGTGAGCTTGGTTCGCCCGTCATCCACCTCCTCGAAGGTGACGGTGACCAGCGTGTCGATCGCGTCTTCTTCCTCCCAGGTGAAGGTGAAGAGGATGCGCTCCGGCGTGACGATCTCCCGGTAGGTGCCGTGCGCCCAGTAGTCCCGTCCCTCCGGCGAACGGATGCAGCTTCGCCATGCGCCTCCTTCGCGGAAATCGGTCTTGATGGAGGGAACGGAGAAATCCTTCGGCCCCCACCAGCGAGCGAGATGTTCCGGGGCGGTCCAGACCCTGAAGACGAGGGTGCGCGGGGCATCGAACATGCGGGTGAGGGTGAGGGACGGTTCGTCTTTCGTCGTGGTCGTGTGCATTGCGGTCTCCTTGCGAGACGGGGAAAAGGCGAGTCGTTACGGAGCCTTGTCCCGGTCCGCTCGCGAAGTGATTCAAGCGCTCGGTTTCACGCGTGGCTCTGGCCGGCGAGGCCTGCCAGATAGGCGGCGAGACTGTCGAGCGTCTCGTTCCAGCCGCCCTCGTGGCCGTCACGGGCGGCCTCGGAGGCGAAGAAGGCCTGATGCAGGGTGAGGCGTGTCCCTTCGCCATCTTCCTGGAGGCGGACGGTCACCACCGTCTCGTGCCCGGGCCTGCCTGTCTCGTCGTGCCAGGCATGGCTGAAGACGATGCGCTCAGGCACGACGATCTCGCGATAGGTGCCGCTCAGCCAATGCTCCTCGCCGGAAGGCGCGCGCATGCACGTCCTGAAGGTCCCCCCGGGGCGGATCTCGCCTTCCGAGAAGGGGATGGTAAAGCCAGTCGGGCAGCACCAGCGGTTGAGGTGCTCGGGCCTGGTCCAGGTCTCGAACACGAGCGTGCGCGGGGCGTCGAAACGGCGCGAGATGTAAAGCTCGGCATCGGACTGCCGGGCGGCTGCAGACTCAGACGTCATCGGAAGGCTCCTTCTCCTGCAATTCCTTCAGATAGCCGTCCAGGTGATCGAGGCTCTCATCCCAGAAGCGGCGATAGCGCTCCACCCAGTCGGCGACTTCCTTGAGCGGCCCGGCCTCCAGGCGGCACGGGCGGTATTGCGCGGTTCGCCCGCGCGAGATCAGTCCGGCGCCCTCCAGGACCTTCAGATGCTTCGAGATTGCCGGAAGCGACAGATCGAAGGGAGCGGCGATCTCGTTGACCGTCGCTTCCCCTTCGCACAGCCGCGCCAGCATGGCGCGGCGGGTCGGATCGGCCAGGGCGGCGAAAGCCGCGCTCAGCGGGTCTTCTTTCATTGTATTTTCTATTCTGGTTAATTAGCTAGTCTGTTAAATACATCGGACATTCCGTGCCGTCAAGCCGCCCCTTGCGCCAGTCTCCGGCGTGGGCTATCAAGCGGCCATGTCACAGAGCGCGTGCATTTCGAGCTTTCATCCGTCCGCAGGCTGCGGCGCGGTCGCGCTGCTCTCGACCCTGCTCCTGCTCGGCCTTATCGGCGATCGTCGGGTCCGGTGAAGGGGCGCCCGGCGATCGTGTCGCCGGATGCACTGGCGCGCTCCTTCCATTCAACAATCTAGACGAAGCCTTGACAGACGGCCTTTCCCATCGGACCAAATCACCGGGGGCAGCCGCTGGAGTTATCAAGATGGACGTGAAGAACGACATCGCCAATGACAGGGCGGGGGTGAAGGGCATGCCTACCGCCGCACGCAAATATCAGCCCTATCCGCATGTCGACCTGCCCGACCGCACCTGGCCGTCGAAGCGCATCGAGAAGGCGCCGATCTGGTGCTCGGTCGATCTGCGCGACGGAAACCAGGCGCTCGTCGACCCCATGGGGCACGAACGCAAGGCGCGCATGTTCGCCCTGTTGCTCGACATGGGGTTCAAGGAAATCGAGATCGGTTTTCCCTCCGCCTCGCAGACGGACTTCGATTTCGCCCGCTGGGCGATTGAACAGGGCAATGTGCCCGAGGACGTCTCGCTCCAGGTTCTCGTGCAATGCCGGCCGGAGCTGATCGCGCGGACCTTCGAGTCGCTTAAGGGGGCCACGCACCCGATCGTGCACTTCTACAATTCCACCAGCGAGCTTCAGCGCCGCGTCGTGTTCGGCAAGGATGTGGGCGGCATCAAGCGGATCGCCACCGATGCCGCCAAGATGATCACCGACATGGCGGCCAAGGCGGGAGGTGGCTACCGTTTCCAGTACTCGCCGGAAAGCTTCACCGGCACGGAGCTCGAGGTGGCGCTGGAAATCTGCAACGCGGTCACCGAGATCGTCCAGCCGACGCCCGAAAACAAGCTCATCCTCAACCTGCCGGCCACGGTGGAGATGTCGACGCCCAACATCCACGCCGACCAGATAGAGTGGATGAGCCGCAATCTCGACCGGCGCGACTCGATCATCCTGTCGCTGCATCCCCACAACGACCGGGGCACCGGCGTTGCCGCCACCGAGCTCGGCCTGCTGGCCGGCGCCGACCGGGTGGAGGGCACGCTGTTCGGCAATGGCGAGCGCACCGGCAATGTCGACATCGTCACGCTGGCCCTCAACATGTACACGCAAGGGGTGGATCCGCTGCTCGACTGCTCGGACATCAACCGCATCAAGGATGTCTACGAATATTCCAACCAGCTCAGGATTCCCGAGCGTCATCCGTATGTTGGCGAGCTTGTCTACACTGCTTTCTCGGGCTCCCACCAGGATGCCATCAACAAGGGCATGAAGGCCTTCCGCCAGGCCAACAAGGAATTGTGGGAGGTGCCGTACCTGCCTATCGACCCGGCCGATGTGGGCCGGACCTACGAAGCCATCATCCGCATCAATTCCCAGTCCGGCAAGGGCGGCATCGCCTATGTGCTGCAGGCCGATTACGGGCTCAATCTGCCGCGCAACCTGCAGGTGGAGTTCCGCGAGGACATCCAGGCCATTACCGACAGGGATGGCAAGGAACTCCCCGCCAAGCGCATCCATGAACGGTTCATGGAGCTTTATGTCGACCAGCCCGGTGCGCGGCTGAAATTCGTCGACCACCAGACCTTTCCGGACCCGCAGGCGCGGGGGCGGCGCATCGTCGAGGCGACGATCCTCGACAATGGCGAGGAAAAGATCATCAAGGGTGTCGGCAACGGACCGATCGACGGCTTCACCAACGCGCTTTCCAGCCATATCGGCGTCGACATGACGGTGTTCAACTATTCCGAGCATTCGCTGCAGCGCGGCGCCGATGCGGCGGCCGTCTGCTACATGGAGATGGAGCATCCCGGCGGCAAGCTGTTCGGCGTTGGCATCAACACCAACATCGTGACCGCTTCGCTCGAGGCGGTCGTGTCGGCGGCCAACCGCATCGTCGGGTGAGCACTCCGCTCTACGTGGACGAGACGGGCGAGGGCGAACCGGCCCTCGTCCTCCTGCACGGCTTTGCCGCCACGCACCGGGCGTGGGATGGTGTGCGCGCGGCACTCGGCAGCGGCGTGCATGTGCTGGCCTTCGACCTGCCGGGCCACGGGCGCTCGCTGGATTTTCCGGATGCCGGCCCGGCACGTGTCGCCGCCGAGGCGGTGTGTGCCGTTCTGGATACGCGCGGCATCAGGCGGTTTCATCTGGCCGGCCATTCCTTCGGCGGTGCAGTGGCAGCGCTGATCGCGCTGGCGCGCCCGCAGGACGTCGCCTCTCTCACGCTCTTTGCGCCGGGCGGCTTGGGACCGGAAATCAACGCGCCGCTCCTGCGCCGCCTGGCCGTCGCCGACAGCGCCGGCGAAGTCCGCGATTGCCTCGCTCTCATGTGTGGCCGCGGCGGCGCATCCGAAGCCGTGGTGAGCGAGGCGATGGCGATGGGGGCCACCCCGCGGCAACTGACCCTGCTTACCCGCATCTCGAAGCTGATCACGCGCGACGGGCGGCAGGGTGTTCTGCCGCGCGACCTTCTGGCGGCGCTCGAAGTGCCGGTCCATGTTGTCTGGGGCAGGCTCGACGCCGTCTTGCCCGTGCGCCAGACAAGCGATCTGCCGATACGCTTTTCGCGCCATATCTTTGCCGATCTCGGGCATATGCTGCCCGTGGAAGCGCCGGAAGAGATGGCGCGTATCCTTCGTCGGGCGATCGGCTGAGGCCGGCCCTACTGCCGGGCACGAAAACGGAACAAATCGAGATGATTTTCCCTCCCGGCCGTGTTAACGATGGATTAAGGATAGCTTGGTCTGGAGGACCATCATGAGCGAGGCTGGCCAGAACGTCGCACCGATTTCCAATGTACGCCGGCTCTCCGACGCGGTGCGCGAGATGAAGAATGCCGCCGCCGACCGCGAGGACGTGGTGGTGGAAATGCGCGAGGCGAGCCGCACCCGGCTCGAACTGCTGGCTCAGGAACTGGAGCCGGTCTTTACCGATGTGCCGGAGGACGATCCGGCCTTCGATTTCGTCATTTCCTCGGGCGAACAGCCGCGGCTGTGGATCGATGCGGTGGCGCATGTCACCATGGGGCGCGACCGGCGCACCTATCGGTTCCTGCGTGACACGCGGCTCGGCCGCGTGGTGCTGGCCGAATCCAGCGAGATCAAGCCCGTGGCCGATCAGGTCACCCGCTATATCGCCGAGCGCATCGTCGAGCGCCAGCGTATCGTTGAGGGCGAGGTCGAGCCGCTGCCGCGCCGCGCGGAAGCCGCGCGGGCGGAGGAGGCTTCGTCCGATGCCAAGCCGCGCAGTATGTGGAAAGCCTTCTTCGGTGGCCTGCTTCTCGTGATCGCCGGCGGCGTGGTCGGCGTGGCAGCGGTCCTCCTGTTCCTGTCCGACCGGTTTCCGGAGCTGCAGCAA
Organism: Nitratireductor sp. GCM10026969; assembly: GCF_042660605.1. Taxonomy (NCBI): domain Bacteria; kingdom Pseudomonadati; phylum Pseudomonadota; class Alphaproteobacteria; order Hyphomicrobiales; family Phyllobacteriaceae; genus Nitratireductor; species Nitratireductor sp. GCM10026969. Next base: position 9,105 of record NZ_JBHSUM010000055.1, on the reverse strand, counting down.
TACCTGCAGCCATAGCGGGCGAGGGCATTTCTCTTCAGCGTCTTTGCACAGGGCCCTTCGGTCTTGAGATCAGGCGGGCGTCCGGTCCGCGGCGACCAGCCATTGGCTGGAAAGCTCGGTAATGCGGCCGCCCGCCTCCGCCGCGCCGCGGCGGCTGAGATGCACCTGCCAGCTGCTCGGTGCTCCGATGATCTCGAACAGGTTGTAGTGGGCGGGCGGCTTGGCGCCGTTGTGGCTCTGGCCGGCGGCGGCCACGCCGACGACCGGTACGCTCGCGCCGTCCTTTCCGTCGATCCTATGTACGGTCGCCAGATGCGTGTGCCCGTGCAGCACGAGCTCCGCGCCGTGCCGGCGCACCATTTTCTGGAACCGGCCGATGCCCAGAAGCCGCTTGTGCGGCCCCGTGGCGCCGCGCACCGGCGGATGGTGGATCATGATGATGCGGAAGAGCCCGCGCGCGCCCGCTTCGTCGAGAAGTTTCGCGGTTTTGCGCACCTGGCTCTCGGTGAAATAGCCGCTGGCCAGGAAGGGGGCGGTGGCGCGCGCCGACGACACGCCGATGATGGCCACCGGACCGCGCACGCGCAGATAAGGAAAGCGGTTACGGCGGGCGGGAGCCGTCACCCCGTCACCGGCCATGTAGCCGTCCCACGCACGGCAGGCCCGGTCCAGCGCGCCCGGCACATAGGCATCGTGGTTGCCCGGCACCACGGAGATGTCCTTTGGGGTGCCGAGCGCTTCGAGCCACAACCGTGCCATCTCGATCTCCTTTTCGAGGGCAAGGTTCACCAGATCGCCCGTAAGTGCGATGTGGTCCGGCTTGGCGGCCAGTATGTCCTCGGTGATTTCGTCGATGATGCCGTTATCGAGGGCGACCCGCCGGAAGCGATGCCAGTTGATGTAGCCGGTGATGCGTTTGGAGACGAGTTCGCGATAGGTTATGTCGGGCAGCGGCCCCAGATGGATGTCGGAGAAATGCGCAAGGCGAAACATGCTTCGTGTGTAGTTCAGTACCGCTCGGCTTTCCAGCCCTCGGGCCGGTTCGCATGAGCGGCGTATTGAAAAGAACCGGGCCGCCTCCTGCGGAGAAAATGCGGCTCAGGGTACGTCTGTTCCATTTGTGGTTCCTCCTGCGCCGGCCCATGACTCTGGGGGCGCGTGGCGTCGTCTTCGACGCCCAGAGGCGCGCCGTCCTGCTCGTACGCCACACATACGTGGCCGGCTGGCAATTGCCGGGCGGCGGTGTGGAGCCCGGCGAGGCCCTCGAGAGGGCGCTTGAACGCGAACTGGCCGAGGAAGGCAACATCGCGCTCACCGGCGCCCCGGTGCTGCAATCGATCCACTTCAACCGCCAGGCAAGCCGGCGCGATCACGTCGCCGTCTATCTGGTCACCGCGTTCCGCCAGACCAGCACGCACGTGCCGGACCGGGAGATCGCGGAGGCCCATTTCTTCGCCCTCGATGCCCTGCCCGAAGAGACGACGGCGGCGACGCGCCGGCGACTGGCGGAGATCTTCGAGGGCGCGGCGGTTTCGCCGGAGTGGTAGCGGCGACGCTTCCTTGCTCACGCGGCCTTGGCAAGCCTCTCCCGGTCGTGCGGCGCCGTAAAGTCCACCTCCGGCCCCACAGGCACGATGCCCGTGGGATTGATGGTGGTGTGGCTGCCGTAATAGTGCGCCTTGATGTGACGCAGGTTCACCGTCTCGGCCACGCCGGGCACCTGATAGAGCTCGCGCACATAGTTCGACAGGTTGGGGTAGTCGACGATGCGCCTGAGATTGCATTTGAAATGGCCGAAATAGACCGGATCGAAGCGCACCAGCGTGGTGAAGAGCCGCCAATCCGCCTCCGTCAGCCGGTCTCCGGCAAGATAGCGCTGGCGTGTCAGGCGCTGCTCCACCGTATCGAGCGCCTCGAAGAGCTGGCCGAAAGCCTCTTCGTAGGCGTCCTGGGTGGTGGCGAAGCCGGCGCGATAGACGCCGTTGTTGATGTTGTCGTAGACGAGCGCATTGACCGCCTCGATTTCCCCGCGCAAATCCTCGGGATAGAAGTCGAGCGCGGCGTCGCCCCATTCGTCGAAGGCCGAATTGAGCATGCGGATGATCTCGGCCGACTCGTTGTTGACGATCGTCTCCGTCTTCCTGTCCCACAGGACCGGCACCGTCACCCTGCCGGAATAGCGCGGGTCGGCCTTGGTGTAGATCTGGTGCAGGAAGTCGAGGCCATGGAGCGTATCCCCTGTCGCTCCCTCCTCGGCCTTGAAGGTCCAGCCGTTCTCGCCCATGAAATGGTGGACGACGGAGACGGAGATGACGTCCTCCAGCTTCTTCAGCTTGCGGAATATGAGCGTGCGGTGTGCCCAGGGACAGGCGTAGGAGACGTAGAGGTGATAGCGGCCCGGCTCGGCCTTGAAACCGCGCTCGCGGCCCTCGGCCGGCCGGCCGTCGGCGGTCACGAAATCGCGGAACTGTGACTTCGACCGTTCGAAACGGCCACCGGACTTGGAGGTGTCGTACCATTGGTCGTGCCAGATACCGTCGACAAGCAGGCCCATTTCTCTCTCCTTCTCTTCGCCCCCGCATTTAGGACGATTACGCGCCCGGCCCAAGGGATGGGCACTGAACGCTGCGTCAATCATCTTGAAGCTGCGGGTGCCGGCGTCCCAAGGCATTTCAAGCGACCGCCCCCGCCGACGGCTCTTTTCCGGTGGACTGGCGCTGCGTTTGGTGCTAGCGGAAGCCGGCTTTGGAGATATGCATCATGTTTTTCTTGCCGGTGGAGCGACGACGACAGGATTAACGAGCCCGTAGAGGGCAATGCGCGCGCTCGCGCCCGCACATCCCTGTCTGTCCACCGGAAGCCGTTTCATGTCCCTTGCCGACATTTCCTTTCTGCCGGAAGAACCGGCGCACGATACCGAAATCGACGAAATCAGTGCCGAGGCCTTCGGGCCGGGGCGCTTCGCCCGCGCGGCCTACAGGATCCGGGAGGGCGGTCCGCATGAGCGCACGCTTTCCCACGTTGCCCTCAAGGGCGGAAAGGTGGTCGCCTCCGTGCGGCTGACCCGCATCGCGGCCGGCGCGGGCAGGGGGCTGCTTCTCGGGCCGCTGGCGGTGCGCCCGGCTTGCAAGAACATGGGGATCGGCAAGAAGCTGGTGCGGATCGCGCTGGAGGCTGCGCGGGAGAACGGCGCCGGTGTCGTCCTGCTCGTCGGCGACGAGCCCTATTACGGCCCGCTCGGCTTCACGCGCGTTCCGCGCGGCCAACTCACCATGCCGCGCCCCGTCGATCCCGACCGCCTGCTGGCGGCCGAGCTCAAGGAGGGGGAGCTTAAAAAACTCAAGGGCATGATCACCCACGCCCGCCTGGTCAGCGAGGGGCCCGGCGAGCCGAAAAGAGGGGCAAACGTCCCGGCATGAAGGCTGCAGGTGGAACGGTGTCTCTTCTTGATCCAGCGATTGCCGGAGAACGCGCAGGTTGAGGACAGTAAATCTGTCAGGAAATTCCGCATTCTCGCTTCGCTGCCTGATCGGCATTGGTGGGTCCATTCCCATAAATCTCCCTACGGTATAGGCTGCCTTTCCGGCACGAACAGACCTCCAACGATGTGGGCGGGCGACAAAACAGTGCCGAGAGAGGAAACGCGGCATTCGGGGCTATGCCGAGGCAGGATTTTAGCGCAGCAGCGCCACGACACGGTTTGAGGGTCATACTCTTCCTCCCATCGCTTGCGGCCGGAGGGAGTGAGCGGATTGCGACGTTCATGGCCAGTCACTGGGCCGAACGCGGGTGGCGGGTGACGGTCGTCACACTCGAAGCGGAGGACACCAAGGCTTATTACCCGACGCATCCGCGCGTAGAGGTCCTTCGGCTCGGCTTGCCGACGGCACCCGGCAACTGGTTTCAGGCGACACGGCTTGTCATCCAGCGCGTGCTGCGCCTGCGGCGCGCCTTTCTCCAGCTTTCTCCTGATCTCATCATCAGCTTTCTGACGCGCACCAACATTCTTGCCGTCATCGCCGCTTCGGGCACCGGCATTCCGGTCATCATCTCCGAACGCAACAATCCGGAGCGGCAAAGGGTCGGACCGTTCTGGGTCTGGTTGCGTCGGCTGTGCTATCCTCGCGCGTTCGGCCTCGTCGCAATGACGCGCGGCGCGTTGGAGCTTTTCCCGTGCGTTGCGCGCGAGCGCCGCTGGGTCGTGCCGAATCCCGTCGTGCTGCCGTCCGGCGTGACGGCCTCTCGCAGCGGCGGGATACTCGTGGCCGTCGGCCGGCTCGTGCCCCAGAAGGGGTTCGACCTGCTGCTCGAAGCTTTCGCCCGTATTGCCGCCAGGCACGACAATTGGCACTTGACGATATGGGGCGAAGGGCCGGAGCGACCCAGATTGACCGCTCAGCGCGATGCTCTGGGTTTGAAAGGCCGGGTGGCGCTGCCGGGCGTCAGCAGTACGCCCGGCCAATGGCTGGCGGCGGCTGACGCCTTCGTGCTCTCCTCGCGCTACGAGGGATGGGGCAACGTGTTGGCGGAAGCCATGGCGGCGGGCCTGCCGGCGGTTTCCTTCGATTGCCCGTTCGGCCCGGAAGACATGATCACCGACAGCGTGAACGGCTTGCTTGTTCCCGATGGCGATGTCGATGCGCTTTCTGCGGCACTCTCGCGCTTGCTGTCCGACGAGGTGTTGCGCAAGCGTCTTGGCGAAGCTGCCCGCCGTTCGGCCCGACGCTTTTCGGGCGAACGAATCATGGCATTGTGGGACGACATTGTTGATTGCGCGGTCAGAGAGCATGTCCGGACGCCACTAGCGCCTACCGAAGGCCGAAACCGGCCCGGCCCAGTTCCAGTCGAAATCCCTGGCAGCTCTCCAGTATCGCCCCGAAGTCCGGAAACAGGTTTCGGAAAGAACGATACGTAGGGGTGGGTCGGAGCGTCCTGTGTGTGTCCGAGTGGACGCACGACGGCTCAGGGGCAGGGCGTGACCGTTCGTGTTCTCCATGCTGCGGCGGTACCGACGGAGGAGGGCTGGAAGACCTCGCGGGCGCGATTGCGCATGCCGCACGGGCAGGCAAGGCAAGGAGGCCGCCTGCCGCGCTGCTCCTTGAGCCAGGGTGAGGCTGCGCTCCAGAAGATCACGTCGACTCCCAGGTACTCGGAGGCGAAACGGACCAGTTCGTCCTTCGTGAACGGCTTTCCGGTTTTCGGATTCGTGTAGGTGAGCGTCGGCTCCTGCACGGCCATCGCCACAAGGTCGAGTCTGTCCTTGTTCCGGTTGAAGAAGGGATAGGCATTCTTCATATGCACCTTTCTTTCGGGAACGATGTCGGGGCCGCCGAGGCCGATCGCGTGCCGGGATGCGTAATCGAAGAGGCGAGCCATGTAGTTGTGGTCGTTCTCCCATTCGCACGGCCAGAAGTTCACATATTGCACGACGTGGGATTTTTGAAAGGCTTTCCTGGCCGCCGCGATGTTCTGCATTTCCGCCGTGAAATAGGCCTCGCAGCTGAAGCCGTTCCGATCGTCCTCCATGTCGACGTCGGCGGCGGTCTCGGGCAGATTCATGCCGAAAACCCTGCTGTCGAACGCTTCGCCGAGCGCTTGCACCAGAGCTTGAAAGCGGTCGCGCACGGCGGGGTTCCATTGCATGGCGACCCAGCCATGGCCGACCGGCTTGCCCTCGCCGGGATTGTCGAGCTGGGGTGCCAGCCCACCGCCATATTGCGGCTCGGTCAGGAGGTAGTCGGGCACGCGCCGCGCCTCAGGCGCGAAGAACCTGTCCTGGATTTGAATAAAGAGCTTCTTGCCGAGAGACTCGGTGAGTGCCAGGTCGTGCTCGATCGCCGAGAAATCGTATTCATTGAAGGCGGGCTCTAGCGCTTTCCATGAGTAGACGATCTGGATGCCATCGATGCCGGGCCGCTCGAGAATCGGGCGCAGTTCTTCCAGTTCTCCGGAACCGGCATACAGGAAATTTGCCGGTGCATTGTTGTCGGCGAAGGCGGAACTGCAGGGAGCCGCCAGGGCGACTGTCACGACCAAAGGGATCAAAGATTTCGTCATTTCTGTAAAGTTCTAATGTGAAGCTGTTGGTTCTAAATGGAAAAGCATACGCCACGCTGCCGTTATTGTATCGGTGCGGCAGGGCCGAAATGTGACCTCTGGCGGGATTGCCTCGCGTTTGAGCGCGGCCGCTCACCGCCCCTCGCGGTACCACATGGCGCCGATCGCCAGCAGGAGGAGGCCGAGGCCGAGGAAGCCGGCGAAGAGGGGAACGCGCTTGACCGATTTCAGCACGCTGTCATTGGTCGTGCGCAGCCCCATCCAGTCGCGGCCAGCAGCGGTGGTGGCGTTGGCGCGCACTGGCACGATATTGGGAAGGGTGATCCCGCCGACGCCTTCTTGGAGCCTGCGCACACTGCCGCCCGTTCCCTCGGCCACCGGCGCCAGGACGTTTTCGGTCGAGATCGTATCGGCGAATTCGGGCGCGTTGACCGGGCCGACATGGGCAAGCGTGCTGAGTTCACCGTTCGCGACCTGGTAGAGGCCGATCTCGTCCACCTCCATGGTGCCGCGGAAGAGGCCGGGCTCACCGGCCGTCAGCGGTACGTCACGCGTCTCGCCTGAGGGGGCGGTCATGGTTGCGGTGCCGGCCTCGTCCTCCATCGTCTGGCGCGTGATCTCCAGTTGCATGCCGCGGCCGGTCGCCGTCAGGCGCTCTTCCTCCAGGTCCGGTTCCTTCATCAGCCAGTGGGCGATGCGGCGGTAGAGCGCGACGTAGGGGCCGCCGCCTTCATAGCCGCGCGCCCACAGCCATCCCTGGTCGGACAGGAACATGCCGATGCGACCTTCTCCGCGGCGGGAAAGCAAAAGGAGCGGCCGCTCGCCGGCGCCCTCCATCACCACGTGGCCCTCTGGCTGCTCCACCCCGACAATGCGGAACCAGCGGCTCCACTGCGGCGGCTCGGAGGCCGAACCGTCGAGCCCGCGGGTGACGGGATGGCGCTCGCCGGTCTCCGTCAGCCGCGGATGGAAACCGGTCTCCGTCACCTCTCCATTGGGCAGCGCCGGCAGCGCCGAGATAAGCGGCGTGCGGGCGATGGACTGGTTTCCGGCGAACTCCGGTCCTGCCGCGATCAGCAGCGCGCCGCCGTTTTCCACATATTCGGCGATGTAATCGTAGTAGAGCACCGGCAGCACGTCGCGGTGCTGGTAACGGTCGAAAATGATGAGGTCGAAGTCCTCGATCTTCTCCACGAAGAGCTCGCGCGTCGGGAAGGCGATCAGTGAGAGCTCGTTGATCGGCGTGCCGTCCTGCTTTTCCGGCGGGCGCAGGATGGTGAAATGGACGAGATCGACCGAAGCATCGGACTTCAGGAGGTTGCGCCAGGTGCGCTCGCCCGAATGCGGCTCTCCGGAGACGAGCAGCACGCGCAGGTTCTCGCGGATGCCGTCCACCAGGGCGACGGCGCGGTTGTTGGTCTCGGTCAGTTCGCCTTCCAGCACCGGGATCCGCAGTTCCACGATGTTGCGGCCGGCGTTGGGAACGGTGATCTCCAGCGGCATCTCGCGCCCAATCACCGCCTGCTCGATCAGCGCCAATTCGCCGTTGACGAAGACCTCGACTTCCACCTGTCCGCCTTCGCCGGCCGAATCGAGGACGCGGTACGTCATCTCCAGCGGCGTGCCGACGATGCCGAAGCGCGGCGCGCGCTCGAAGCGGACGCGCCGGTCGCGCTCGTCGTCCTCGCCCGTGATCAGCGCGTGCAGCGGTCCGGAAAATCCGGTGGCGTTCGCCGGTGTGTCGTGCACCTGGCCATCGGTGACCATGATCGTGCCGGCCACGCGCGAGGGCGGCACATCGCGCAACGTGCCTTCGAGCGCCTCGAACAGGCGCGTCTCGGTGCGCTCGTCGGCCGCCTCGCCGCGTCCGGCTTCCACCACGCGCACCTCGAATTCGTCGAACCGCTCGAGACGCTCCTGCAGTGTCTGCACCGCCTGGCGCGTCGTCTCCGCCCGGTTGCCGATGTCCTGGCTCTGGCTTTCGTCGACCACCAGCGCGACCACGCTTTGAAGGGGATCGCGCTCCTCCTCCAGAAGCACCGGGTTTACGAGAGCGAGGGCGAGCGCTGCAAGGGCCGCCAGGCGCAGAAGGGCGCCGCGCCGGCCGAGAAGCAGGCTGAGCGCCATCAGGAGCGTCAACGGGGCGAGCAAAAGCGCCAGCACGCCCCAGGAAAACAGCGGATCGAAGCTTACCGACCAGTCCATCACTGCCCCAATCGCTCAAGCAGGGCCGGCACGTGGACCTGGTCCGATTTGTAGTTGCCGGTCAGCATGTACATCACGATGTTGACGCCCGCGCGCAACGCATAGACGCGCTGCATCGGGTCCGAGGGCACGGTCGGCAGAAGGGGGGATCCGTCGGAGTCGATCGCCCATGCGCCGGCAAGATCGTTTCCGGTGATCATGATGGGCGACACGCCGTCGCCCGTGCGCACCGGCCGGTCGGAACGGCTTTCGGCGTTCACCGAGGCTTCGACCCAGAGATCGCTGCCGCGATAGCGGCCTGGAAATTCCGCCAGGATATAAAATGCCTTGGTCAGCACGTGGTCATCCGGCACGGGCTCCAGCGGCGGCACGTTGAGACCGGAGAGGATGTCGCGCAGCCGCTGCGTTTCCGGGCTGACGGAGCCGGACGAACCGAAACCGGCGGAATACTGGTCGCGCGTATCGAACAGCACCGTCCCGCCCTGCTGCATGTAGGCGTCGATGCGGGCGACGACCCCCTCCGAGGGCATTTCCGCGCCGGCATCGATGGGCCAGTAGATGAGCGGGTAGAAGGACAGTTCGTCCGTGGCGATGTCGACGGCGGCGGGTGCGCCGGGCTCGAGCGCCGTCTTCTGCGCCAGGAAACGGGACAGGCCCTCGATGCCGGCCCGGCTGACCGCGTCGACGGAGGACACGCCCGTGACCACATAGGCGATGCGGGTGGCCGAGATCGCATCGATCGCCGCCGCCTCGTCCACCTGCGGTGTCTCCTGCGCGCGCGCATTGTCCGGTGCGGCGAGCAAGAGGGCGAGGAAGCTGGCCAGGAATGCGGAAGCGGCGGTG
>NZ_JBHSUM010000054.1:0-26185 GCF_042660605.1 Nitratireductor sp. GCM10026969 | reverse complement strand
CGAGGCCTGCGCTGCGCAGCAGGCCCTGCTCGACACCGTCACCGGTGCGCGCTGGAGCCACCTCCTGCCGCCCGCGATGCTGATCGACGGGCCGCGCACCGGCGCCTATGCGTGGGGGACAGATACGCTCGTCACCAATGCCGAGGGCGTTTCGCAGATATCCTATGCGGACTTCGCCGTGGCCATGGTCGACCTCGTCGAGTCCTCGGAGGCGACACCGCTGCGGGCGACCGTCGGGTGGCGGGAGTCCGCGGCCCAGGTTGCGGGCCCATAAGAACGCATTCAGATGCATGAACCTGCGAAGAGGAGGACGGCGAGATAGTTTCTCGCCGTCTTTTCGTATCGGGTTGCGACAAGCCTATGTCTCGGGAAAAGTCTCGGCAGCCTGAAGAGCCGTGTATCGTTTCGGTTCCTTCGACATACTTGGCCCGTGGCACCCATCACGGCGGACCAGCGTCTCAATATCCGGTCAATCGTGCGTTCGCTGACGTTGAGGCGTCCGGCCAAATTCGTCGCCGTGATCGGCGCTCGGGCCTCTTGGAACGTTTGAAGTATGGCGATCAGTCGATCCGTTTCTGGTCATGGCAACGACAGAACCATATCGACAGGGCACGGGGTTCAGGGTATTTACTACGAGATGGAAAGGTATGTCCGCGTTCTAACGATCCTGGTGCTCGCCGTTTTCGCAGCGGGATCGGCTGTACATGCCACGAATGCCGCCAGCATGAGCGTGAAGATGGCACTTGCCACCGTCGACAGCGGTGACATGGGCGACTGCCAGGATTGCCCTGACGGCGGTGACGACATGCAAGCGTGCGACGATGTCTGCGTTTCTCCCATTCTGGCCCTTGTGCCATCCGGCCCGCCCGGAATGCCTGCGGCCGAGACGACTGCCGAAAGCCCGGTTCCTCGCAGCGTAACCGGGCGCACCGGTCTGCCAGATCCTTACCCTCCGCGATCCATCATCCTGAGTTGACGCTGCCCGGACTCCGTTCCGGCTAGCGGCGTTTGGTGTCATGCGCTGTCAGTCTGGCCGCCCATGATCCTGCTTCGCATCGCGCTACCCGCGCGCTGCGGCTCCAACGCTCTTTCAGGATGGTTGAAACATCATGGTCCTGTACCCACTGACGCCGACGCGTCGAGCCTTTCTCACATCCGCCGTGGCATTGGCGGCCCCTGTGGTACTCCCCGTCTCGGGACTTCGGAGCGCTTCCGGCACGCTCTTGGGCGCCGCACTGATCCTTCTGACGTTCAGTTCGGGCGCTCTTGCCGAAGGGGACGCGAGACGCGGCGCACAGGTTTATCGCGCCTGCGTCGCTTGTCACGCGCTCGCGCCTGACCTGCATCTTAGCGGTCCGAGCCTCGACGGGTTCATGGGGCGCAGGGTGGGTACGGCCGAGGGGTTCATGCGCTATTCGACGGGATTGAAGGAGGCGGGCTTTTCCTGGAACGCGGACGCGCTCGACGGCTGGTTGAAAGACCCCGCGGGCATGATCCCTGACACCTACATGAGGTTCCGTGGGATCGATGACCCCCAGGCACGCGCCGACCTCGTCGCCTTCCTCGAAATCGCCGGTCAGCCGGGCGGCGGCAAGAAAGTCGTCGGCGAAGGCCTGATCCCCGCCGCCTGGCTGCGCGCCGGAGCGCCGGAACCGATCGGCGATCCGCAGCCGGAAATACGTGTCACGGCAATCCGCCATTGCGGCGACAGCTATTTCATCACCACCGGGGACGGCCGGGAAACACCCTACTGGGAGAAGAACATCCGGCTCAAGATCGACAGCGTCGAAACCGGCCCGCCGGCCGGAACCGCCGTGATCCTTGGGGCCGGCATGGGCGGCGACCGATTCTCGGTGATCTTCCCAAGCCTTACGGCGCTGACGAACCTTGTCACGGAACGTTGTGAGGCCCGCTGAACATGAACGATACCGGTATCGCAATCACGTCCAGATGCTCCACACGGCTTTCCAGACGCGCCTTCCTCGGCGCGGTCGCGGCCGGGGCCGGGCTGATCAGTCTGCCTTCGAGACTTCGCGCCGCATCGGGTCTCGGCATAACCAGTTCCGCAATGGCCTTCGACGGCGATGGGTTGATCGTGGCTCACGATACGCTGTCCCGCCGCGACGGCGGTGGAGCTCTGACACTGCTGCCCGGTCCGACGGGCGGCAATATTCTCTCGCTCGCGACGCACAAGGATCGTGCCGGTCGAATTGCGGCGGGGCTCAAGAGCGGGGGCGTCGCACTGTCTGAAGACGGAGGGCAGAGCTGGGAGGCGGGAAACCGGGGTTTGCCCGACGCTCCGGTCACGGCTGTCACAATGGCGGCTTTAAGCCTCGACACCTTGTATGCGGCCGTTCATGGCGACGGTCTGTGGAAGAGCGAGGATGCCGGCCGGTCCTGGATCTTCGCGATGGACCGGCCGTGGTTGGAAGGCGCCGAGCGTGACCTGACTGCACTGGCCTCGGTCGACCTGGCCACGGGCATGGGCGGCATCTGGATCTATGCCGGAACCGAGATGGGCCTGACCCGCGTGCCCGACTGTCTCTGCCGCTGGCAGGACGTGCAGCCTGGAGATGCGATGGACACATTGATATCCGGTGCAGCGCCTGCACCCGAAAAGCCCCTGCCGGCTGGAGAGCCGATCCTCGCATTGGTGAGCGCGGCATCGCTTCCGACCAGGCTCTATGCCGCCTTGCCTTCGGGCATCTGGGTTTCCGAGGATGCCGGCGTCGTCTGGGTACAACGCTCAACACCCCGCGCCGAAGCGGTCGCCGTCTCCCCGAAAAATGCCGATCACGTCGCCGCCCTCACTGAGGGCGGTCTCATCCAAAGTCGTGATGGCGGTATGACCTGGACCGCGCTTGCGGACCTTTAATGGAGAACATCATGAAAAAGATCATTGTCATCGCAACCGTTGCCACCTTGGCCGCTGCCGGTGGTGTGACCTTTACCGCGTTGACCGCGGCCCAGGACCCACAAGAAACGAGCCAGAACGCAGCAGAAGCAAAAGCGATCACCATCTGGCGCGATCCTGGCTGCGGATGTTGCGATGCCTATGCCGACTATCTGGAGGCGAACGGCTTTTCCGTGACGCGCGTCGACGACCGTGATTTCGACAAACGCTCGGTCGAGATGGGTGTTCCCGAGAGGGGAATTGGATGCCACCTGGCCGAGATCGACGGCTATGTCGTGAGCGGGCTCGTGCCGGTCGAGATCATCGAGAGGCTGGTCAGCGAACGCCCGGACATCACCGGGATCACGTTGCCGGGGATGCCGGCCAATGCGCCGGGTATGGCGCCGGCGAAAACCGGCACGCTGAAGACCTATGCCTTCGGCGACGGCGGTGTTTCCGTCTATTCCGATGAGTGAGGCCATCGCGGCATGAATACAAAGCGATTGCACATGGCAGTTGCCGGCCTGGTGGCGTTCACTACGGTCGCAGCACAGGCAGGGGGCACGGGAACCCAGGTGCCTCCTGATGGCCTGACATTTCTTGGCCAGCCCGTGACGGGCGAGCAAATCGCCCTCGGCCAGGAGGTCTATGCGCAAAGCTGCGCCTCCTGCCACGGCGCCGACCTCGAGGGTCAGCCCGATTGGAAGCGCAGGCTGGAGAATGGCCGCATGCCCGCGCCGCCGCATGACGAAAGCGGCCACACCTGGCATCACTCGGATCGGGACCTGTTCGCCATCACCAAGCTCGGCATCGGCGGTGTCGTCCCGGGCTATGGGAGCGACATGCCAGCCTTCAAAGACATCTTGAGCGACGATGAGATCGCCGCGGTGCTCGCTTTTATCAAGAGCACGTGGCCCGAGCGCCAGCGGGAAATACAGGCACGAGTGACGGCCAATGACGGGGATGGGTCATGAGCGCCGTTGGGAAACAACGTACCGTCGGAATGCGCGGCCGTAGTGTCCTGGCCTTCCTCCCGCTGACCGTCGCCACCGCCCTTGCCATCGTGCTGGCCTGGGTTGCCGGACAACACAGGAGACACATGGCCGCGCGTGTGACGGCTTCGTCCCCGCATTTCCACCCCCCCCCCCCCACCACCCAGACAAGGAGAGCAACCGATGCGTAATCCGATCAAGGCACTCACGATAGCCGCCATGCTGATCATCGGCTTCGGTGCCGCTGCGACCCATGCCCAGGAGCCGGAAACCCCGAGCGGACAGGGTTCCATGATGGGCGACGGCGGCATGAACGGCACGATGGGTCAGGATGGAATGTCCGGCATGGGCGATATGAACGGCATGATGGGCATGATGAAGATGATGGCCCAGATGGGACCGATGATGGAGCAGTGCACCAGGATGATGGCCGTCATGACAGAACACATGAAGGCGGCGCCAGACCAGTAGGATGCCGCAGACCCACCCCGCCTGGACCGCAGGCCCGGGCGGGAGCTCCCCCGGGAAAGACTGACATCATCCAGAACAACGCAACTCAGACGAATTTCGCTACGGCCTGTGGATCCTGGCGGGCAATTTCCGCCAGCGCCGCGCCGGTATCGATTGCGAGCGCCGCCATCACGACGCCAACGCCTCCAACACCGGACATTCCGGCACATCCTCGCCGGAGCATTGCGCGGCGGTCGCCGCCAGCACTTTCTCGATCTGCTTGAGGTCAGCGATCTTGGTACGCACTTCGGCAAGATGACTCTCGGTCCGTTCCTTCACCTCGGCGCAGGTCTGGGTGCCACCGTCAACGAGATCGAGCAGCCCGCGGATCTGGCCGATGGAAAAGCCGAGTTCGCGGGCGCGCAGGATGAAGCGCAGCCGCGAGACATGTGTCTCATCATAGATCCTGTAGCCCGATGCCGTGCGCGGCGGGTCGGGCATCATGCCGGTTTTCTCGTAATAGCGGATAGTCTCCAGATTGCAGCCTGTGCGCCGGGCCAATTCGGCCCGCTGCAATCGCTTCCCGGAAACGTGATCGGTCATAGCCCGAAACTTCTCTTGAGTCTGTAGGAGCTACAGACCGTAGCCTGCTTTCTAGTGAAAATCGAGGGCGAACCACATGAGTGATATAGAAACGGAGAAGGCGATACTCGATGCGCCAACGCAGTTGTCAGATCGCAAAAGGAGTTGGTTCGCCGCCGGAGGCGTCATCGGAGCGGTCCTCGCCTCGACGTGCTGCATCGCGCCGCTCGTACTGCTGACGCTCGGCGTTTCGGGTGCCTGGATCAGCAATTTGGCCGCGCTCGAGCTTTACCAACCGATCTTCACCGGCGTGGCGCTCGTCTCCATTGGGCTCGGCTTTCGGCAGGTCTATTTCCAGGCCAAACCAGCCTGCAAGGATGACTCCTGCTGCGCCCGTCCCGAATCCGCCCTCATCACCAAGTCCGCCCTATGGCTTTCGACCGCGCTGGTCATCCTGGCGCTGACCACCAACTGGTGGGCACCGTTTTTCTACTGAGGAGAAATCGGCATGGAACCAACACGCGCCATTGCGACCGGATTCCTTGCGCTGGCGGTGTCCGCCATGTCCTTCATCGCGCCTGTCCCTTCGCGGTTTCCTGCTTCAGTCGCGCACGCGGCCGAGACCGAGCACGTCGCGACCTTCGACGTGCCGGGCATGACCTGTGCGCTCTGCCCCGTCACGGTGCGAAAAGCGATGGAGAGCGTTGCAGGCGTCAGATCAGTCGAGGTCAATTTCGACGCCAAGACGACAACCGTGGTGTTCGATCCTTCCATGACGACAATCGAGGCCATCGCCGCCGCCTCCGCCAACGCCGGTTATCCGGCGCACATCTCCGGAAGCTGATCCGATGGGCGATCCATCCCGTGCTGGAGCCTTGGGCTGGTCGGGGCGGTGATCGTGCTGTGCTGCCTCGTCGAGTGATGTCATCCCGCTCAGCGCCCTGGCCAACTATTTCGGCTGGCGCGCGAGGCTCCGCAACAGCCATGTTGAGAGGAATCACAGATGAATGACAGCTGCGCGCCACGCGCCGAAGGCAGCTATGACCTTGCCGTCATCGGGGCAGGCTCAGCGGGCTTTTCCGCCGCGATTACAGCCGCCGAACAAGGGGCGAATGTCGCGCTGATCGGTCATGGCACGATTGGCGGCACCTGCGTCAATGTCGGCTGCGTGCCGTCCAAGACTATGATCCGCGCTGCCGAGGCCGTGCATGGTGCCGGCAGGGCGGGACGGTTTCCGGGACTTGCCGGCGAAGCACACGTCAGCGACTGGCGGGCTCTCGTCACGGCCAAGGACGATCTTGTCTGGACGCTCAGGCAGGAGAAATATGTCGACCTGCTGAGAGACTACAACGGCATCAGCTATCTTGAAGGGACCGCGCGGCTGAACGGGACCGGTGTTGCGGTGGATGGGCTTGCCATCCCTGCGGGCAAAACGATCATTGCGACCGGCGCTTCGCCTGCCATCCCCGGCATTCCCGGTATCGAAGCCGTGCCCTATCTCACGAGCACGAATGCGCTTGAACTTGAAGACCCGCCACGTTCCCTGCTCGTTGTCGGCGGTGGCTATATCGGCTGTGAGCTGGCGCAGATGTTCGCGCGTATGGGCACCGCCGTGACGCTGGTCACGCGCTCGCGCCTGTTGCCCGAGGCGGAGCCGGAGGTCACGGTGAGGCTCTCCCGATATCTTGCTGACGAGGGCATTGCGGTGCGCTCGGGGCTTTCTTATTCTTCCATCGTTCATTCAGACGGCGAAATCCTTTTGAGCATCGACGCGGACGGCCGTTCCGAGACGCTCGCTGCTGACAAGGTACTGGTTGCGACCGGGCGCACGCCCAATACCGCCGGTCTTGGGCTGGCGGAAGCTGGTGTGGAGGTCGCGGCCAATGGCGGCATCGTCGTCGACAGCCGCATGCGCACGACGCGGGCCGGCGTCTATGCGGCCGGCGACGTCACTGGCCGCGATCAGTTCGTCTACATGGCAGCTTATGGCGCCAAACTCGCGTCGGCCAATGCACTCAATGGCGACAGTCTTGTCTACGACGATACCGCCATGCCCTGGGTGGTCTTCACCGATCCGCAGGTTGCCGGTGTAGGGCTGTCCGAGCGCCAGGCACGAGCCGCGGGTTTCGAGACCAAAATCTCTGTCGTGCCGCTGGACCGGGTGCCGCGTGCGCTTGCGGCGCGTGACACGCGTGGGCTCATCAAGCTGGTGGCGGATGTCGAAAGCGACCGCCTCCTCGGCGCGCAGATCTTGGCCCCGGAAGGCGCGGACAGCATCCAGACCATCGTTCTGGCGATCAGGTTCGGAATGACGACGAAGGAGCTTGGCGAGACGATCTTCCCCTATCTCACCACGGTGGAGGGCTTGAAGCTCGCCGCGCAGGGCTTCGCCAAAGACGTGGCGAAACTCTCGTGCTGCGCGGGTTAACCGGGTGAGGTGAGCATTTCAAAGGGCAACAGCGTAGACGTGGTTCTCATCATAGCGCGCCGTTCTTGTGCTTCAGCCCTGCTTTTCCATGGTCTCCTTCAGGCGCTGTTGAACCAGCAGAAGCTTCTGCCGCAGGTCTTCGAGCTCTTCGCCGGACAAGCCCAATGCGTCGGCGACGCAGGCCGGGACAGGTTCGGCTCGCTTCTTCAGTTGCCGCCCTTTCTCGGTCAGGCGGATGCGAACCTGCCGCTCGTCCTTGGCGTCGCGGGTTCGAGAGACGAGGCCCAAGGCTTCCAGCCGTTTCAGTAGAGGCGTCAGCGTATTTGATTCGAGTGATAGTTCCGCGCCGATCTCCCTGACGGTCCGGTCGTCGCGCGACCAAAGGCTCACCATGACCAGGTACTGCGGATAGGTCAGACCGAGTTCAGCAAGCAGGGGCCGGTAGAACTCGTTGAAGGTGTGCTCGGCGGAATAGATCGAAAAGCACAGGAACTGGTCGAGCTGGAGGTTATCCGGCATGGGGAACGCCCTTCTTCACCTGGTTGACACTCACGAACAAGATATATCGCACACGATTTAATCGCAAGCGCTTGACAGGCCGTCCATCGTGGCGCATATAGATCGTGCACGATTAAATCGTGTGCGATGAAAAAGGGACCTGTCATGAAGTCACTGACCCCCGATCTCACCCGCCGCGGCGCTCTCGCTCTTGGCGCAGGCGCCGCCACTTTCCTCCTCGCTGCCCCGCAATTCCGCGCCGCAGCCCAAAACCTCGAAGCGAAAGGAAACCTGATCATGAACACCATCTCCACCAAGGACGGCACGAAAATCTTCTACAAGGACTGGGGACCCCGGGACGGCCAGCCGATTGTTTTCTCCCATGGCTGGCCGCTATCGGCAGATGCCTGGGATGCGCAGATGCTCTTCTTCGGCTTGAACGGCTACCGCGTGATCGCCCATGACCGGCGCGGGCATGGCCGTTCCGACCAGCCGTGGGACGGCAACAACATGGATCAGTATGCCGACGATCTGGCCGAGCTGTTCGAGAAACTGGACCTCAGCAACGCTGTCCTGGTCGGACACTCCACCGGCGGCGGAGAAGTCGCCCATTATATCGGGCGGCATGGCTCGCACCGGGTCGCCAAGGTCGTGCTCGTGGGCGCGGTGCCCCCGCTCATGCTGAAGACGGCCGACAATCCGGAGGGCACACCCCTCGAGGTGTTCGATGACATCCGGGCTGGTGTCGCGACCAACCGAGCGCAATTCTACTATGACCTGACGATCCCCTTCTACGGCTTCAATCGCGATGGCGTCGAAGTCAATGAAGGCTTCCGCGAGAGTTTTCGCCTGCAGGGGCTCGCGGGCGGCATCAAGGGCCAGTACGACTGCGTCCATGAGTTCTCGGAAGTCGACTACACCGACGATCTCAAGGCCATCGACAAGCCCACCCTGATCATCCATGGCGGCGACGACCAGCTCGTGCCGATCAAGGCTTCCGCGGAGAAGGCCGCGAGGCTCGTCGAAGGCGTGACCCTCAAGGTATATGAGGGCGGCAGCCATGGCCTCGCCCAGATCGACGCCGAGCGCTTCAACGGCGACGTGCTCGACTTCATCAAAGTCTGATTCCGGCTCTATATAGTCGGCTAATCACATCCGCCGCTGGCACTCTGCCAGCGGCGGCCTTCTTTGCACGAACCGCCGTCAGCAAGACCCGGCGGCCTTGATCTCGTCGACCAGACGGGCACTCCAGATGGCGCTGCATTCTCCGAACGTTCTCGAATTGCCGACCTCCGCGCCTGAACAACTTCCGATGTCGATAATCTGTAGTGACGTTGCAGGCTTTCGCCAGAGTTTCATCCGGCGGCTCAATGGGATGGCACCGTGTTGATACCCAACTGAAGTGACGTGCGTAGAGAGCATCGCTGCGAACGGCGGCGTGACACGGGCTATGGCCGCTCCATTTCGGCCGCGGTCGCATCGCTGCCCATACGCTTCCGTTGCCGATTATTCCTCGCGCCAGGCGCGGCTCATGCTATCGATGAGGGGCTGGAGCATGTAGGCGACCGCCGTCCGCTCGCCGGTGCGGATCATCACCTCCGCAGGCATGCCGGGCTGAAGCTCCCGCCCTTTCAGGCGCGCCAGCTCGGCTTCGGGAACGCGGATGCGCGCCAGATAGAACGTCGCGTCGTTCTCGGGACTGGTGAGCGCATCGGCCGAGACGTAGGAGACCCTGCCGGCGAGTGTCGGCGTCGTACGCTGCTTGAAGGCCAGCATGCGCACGTCGGCGGGCTGGCCGATGGCCACATTGTCGATGTCCTGCGGCCGCACGCGCACTTCCACGAGCAGCCTGTCGCCGCTCGGCACGATCTCGAGAATGGTCTCGCCGCCCTTTATCACCGCGTCTTCGCTGTGCACCGCCATGTTGACGATCTTGCCGGAGACGGGCGCGCGGATATCGAGACGTCGCAGCACGTCTTCCGCCGCGATCATCCGTTCGCGCAGGTCGATCGTTTTCGACTGCACCTCGCGCAACGTGCTGACGACCTCGTTCAGAAACGCCTTTTTCTTCTGAAGAATTGCCAGCCTGGCTTCGCCGATCGCCTTGTGAGCGCGGGCGATGTCGGCCGTCAGCTTGCCGCGCTCGCCTTGCAGCCGCGCGGCTTCGCGCTCAAGCGCAAGCAGCCGCTGCTTTGTGGTATGGCCGCCCTCGAAAAGACCCCGCAGCGGTTCGAGCTCGTCGCTGATCAAGGTGATCTGCTTGTCGGTGGAATCGCGTTGCGCGCTAAGACCTTCGATCTCCTGCCTGAGCTGCTCGACCCGCTCGCGCAGGATCCCGGTCTCGCCGGCCAGCGTTTCCCGGCGGGAATGAAAGATGGTCGTCTGGCTCCGGCGCAGCGCGGCCACCTCCGGATCTATATCCGCCGTGCCGAGCGCCTCCGGCCAGTCGATGGTTTCCCTGCCGTCACGCTCCGCGACGAGGCGCGCTTCCTTGGCCAGTTCCTCGCGATGGGCCGATTCCACGATGGCGAGTTGCGCCTTCGCCTTGGTTCCGTCCAGATGGATGAGGATGTCACCGCCCGCGACCGTATCGCCGTTGCGCACGAAGAGGTCGGCGACAATGCCTCCCTCCAGGTGCTGGACCTGCTTGCGGTTGGTGTCGACCGTGATCTGGCCGGACGCCACGACGGCGCTGGCGAGCGGCACCGTGGCGCCCCATGCGCCAGCTCCGCCAAAGGCGATCGCGATCACCGCAACACCGGCTAGGATCCACGGCCAGACGCGCGTGTGTACGGACGTGTTGTCGCCGCCGGAGCCGTTATGTTCGCTCGATGCCGCCGGCATATGCGCGCTCCTTCCTCTGTTGCCCCGCTCCCTGCAGGGACCGGATACCGCTCATCAGCCGCGGCAGCACTTCATCGCGCGGCCCGAATGTCTCGAGCCGCCCGCCGCGCAGCACGGCGACCTGGTCGACCGCGGTCAGAATGGCGGACCGATGCGAGACGATGACGACCGTTCGGCCCTCGTCCTTGAGGCGCATCAGCGTCGCCTGAAGCGCGGCCTCACCGTCGCTGTCGAGATTGGCGTTGGGCTCGTCGAGGACGATCAGCGCGGGCCCGCCGTAGAGCGCTCGCGCAAGCGCGATGCGCTGGCGCTGTCCGCCGGACAGCACGCTGCCGCCTTCGCCGATATGGGTGTCGTAGCCTTTGGGCAGCTTCAAAATCATGTCATGGGCGCCGCACAGCCTGGCGGCGGCGATCACCTTGTCCGCCTCCGGCTCCCGCATGCGGGCGATGTTTTCGGCCACCGTCCCGGCAAGCAGCTCGATATCCTGGGGCAGATAGCCGACATGAACGCCGAGCTGCTCAGGGTGCCAGTTGTCGAGGTCCGCGCCATCCAGCCGCACATGCCCCGAGGCCGGCGGCCACACGCCGACCATCAGGCGGGCGAGCGTGGACTTGCCGGCCGCACTCGGCCCTATCACGCCAAGCATCTGGCCGGGCTCCAGATCGAAGCTGAGGCCTTGCAGGACGGGCTTGCCGCCTTGCGGTGCCACGGCCGTCACGTTGTCGAAGCGGATCCGGCCTTCAGGGGCTTCCAGCGGCAGCGTGTCCGCCGCCGGCGGATTGGTCTCCAGCAGGTCCGTCAGGCGGGCGTGGGCACCGCGGGCGGCGATGAACTGGCGCCAGTTGTTGATGGCGGCCTCCACCGGCGCCAGGGCCCGCCCCATGATGATGGAGCCGGCGATCATGACGCCCGGCGTGATCGCCTCCTGAAGCACCAGCCAGGCGCCGACGCCCAGCATGGCGATCTGCAGGCAGGGGCGGATGAACTTCGAGACTGCCGTGAGAGACCCGGCGTAATCGGAGGCCCGTCCCTGCAGGGCCATGCCGCCGGACTGCAGCTTCATCCAGCGATCGCGCACGTGGCCCAACATGCCCATCACGCGGATGGCCTCGGCGTTGCGCAGGGCGGAGCTGGCAAACTCGTGCGCGGCGTGCATGCGCGAGACCGAGCGCTGCAACGGCCCGCGTGTTGCAAGTTCGGAGATGACGGCGACGATGAACAGAAGCAGCGCGCCAGTGAGCGCCACCGCCCCGAGCAGCGGGTGAAAAAAGAAAATGAGCGCAATGAACGCCGGCGTCCACGGACAGTCGAAGAAGGCGATGACACCGGGTCCGGTCAAAAAGCCCCGCAGGGACTCCACGTCGCGCAGATACTGGCCGCCATTGGCGGTACGCCCCTGCAATTGGTGATCGAACAGGGCCGCGAAAACGGGGGCCTGCAGATTGCGCTCGAACCGGGCGCCCAGCCTGACGAGGATGCGCGACCGGACCAGCTCCAGAAATGCGCTGACGCCGATCAGGCTGACCGCAAGGATCGTGAGCGCCACGAGCGTTTCCTGGCTGCGCGAGGCGAGCACCCGATCGTAAACCTGCAGCATGTAGAGCGGCGCGACCAGCATCAGAAGATTGATAAAGAAGCTGAAGGCGCCGACGGTGGTGAACAGGCGCCGCGCCGAGGCAAGCGCCTTTTTCAGTGCATTGGCTTCGGATGGTTTACTCACGCGTGATACTGCCGGGATCGTTCGCTATCAAACGAAACTCTTCGAAACCGAACAGGGAGGAAGCGGCTTGCAGCCGGTCCCTCCCCGCGGGCCACGGAAAATGGCGCCGGACCCCGTCCGGCGCCGGCGTCAGGCGATCGCGACATCGTCGGACAGATCGATCCGCGCCAGGATCGGGTCGTGATCGCTCGCCGTACCATCCTCGAAGCCGTAGTCGAGATTGGCATGGACGATGTCGACTTCCGGCGCCCTGTCGGCGATCCCGTTGCTGACCAGAATGTGGTCGAGGGCCTGGCTGTTGCCGTTGAAGATGAACGAGT
This sequence comes from Nitratireductor sp. GCM10026969, assembly GCF_042660605.1. NCBI lineage: Bacteria > Pseudomonadati > Pseudomonadota > Alphaproteobacteria > Hyphomicrobiales > Phyllobacteriaceae > Nitratireductor > Nitratireductor sp. GCM10026969. Next base: position 13,455 of record NZ_JBHSUM010000054.1, on the reverse strand, counting down.
ACTGATCCTCCGTCGGCAGGCTGTCGACCAGGTTGATGAGTTCGTCCGACCCGTCGCCGCCATCCTTCAGGGTGTCGAGCGTGTCGGAGAACTGGAAATCGTTGAGATCGCCGAGCACGACCACGTTGGCGTCGGGGTCGCCGGCCAGCAGGTCGGAGACGTAGTCGTTGATGACACCGGCCTGATCCACCCGCTGCGGCAGGGTGATCTCCTCCGGCGGCTGGTTTTCGCCGTAGAGACCGTCGTCCTGGCTTTTCGACTTCAGGTGGTTGCCGACGACGGTGACCTGTTCTCCGGTGGCGTTGAACGTGAACGTCCCCACGAGCGGCTTGCGGGTGCCCTCGTAGAGGGCCTCGGCCGGCGTGCCGTCGCCGTTCTCCTCGAAGGCGTCATCCTCGATCCGCGACAGCGCGTCCAGCGTCACCCGGTCGGGATTGTAGAGGAAGGCGTTCTGGATATTGGCGCCCGGCGCGCCGCCGTCGGCGTTGTCCACGGGATCGATGCTGGCGAAAGCATAGGTCGGACCGCCGGCGTCCTCGATGGCCTGGATCAGCAACTGGAGCGTGGCCGTGGCATCGGTGACGCCATTGTCGGTCTGGCCCGAACCGTCCTGGATTTCCTGCAGGGCGAGAATGTCCGGCGTTCCCAGATTGTTGACGATCTGGTGGGCGATCGCCTCGAAACGGCCGACGGCCACGTCCGTGTCGCCGTCGAGATCATTGGGGTCCAGGTTGAGGGTGTTGTAGGTGGCGATGGTCGCGTGGGTGTCGTCTCTGGCGAGCGTCGTGCTCTCCGGCGTGCGGCCGCCCGGCACCACGATCGGGGCTTCGGTCAGCTGCAGCTTGTAGGCCCCGAAGGTGTAGTCGAGCACGCCCACCGCGTCCGTGGCGAAGATGTCGCCCGTGGTCGCGTCCGGCGCGGTGATCAGCGTGTCGTCGGTGAGCAGGATCTCCGGGTTGAAGTCACCTTCCTGCACCACCGCATTGGCTGACTGCGAACCGTACTCCGCGGCCGTCGCGTTGGCTCTGAGGCCCACCTCTCCGAAACGGTTGGTACCGGCCACGACCAGCGGATCGTCGATCTCGACGCGCATGCCCTCGAGGCTTTCGAGAAAGTCGATAGCGTCAGTCGTCGGATCGAAGCTCGCAAAGCCGTCGTCGTCGATGATGTTGTCGGGCTGGATACGGTCGTCGCCGATGACCACCGTGTCGGGCAGATCATTGCCGGTGGACTCGACGCTGGTGCTGCGCGCCGAAATCTGGGTGACACTCAGCGCAGGCGGGAACTGGAACTCGGTCACGTCCCCCTCGACGGTGACGCCGTCACCCACGTTGAGCCCCGACGTGTCGCCGAACACGAAGATGCCGTCGGAGGTGGCGATGTCGCCGTCCCCCTCCGGATCCTGCATGTAAAACCCGTTGGCGGCGATGGCAGTGACGATGCCCGAGGAGCGCACGAAGCTGCCCTCGTAGGGTGAACGGTGGCCGGCACCCTGGATCTGGGAGATGGTCAGATCCGTCGGCTCGACCGGGCTGCCGGCGCCGTTGGCCGCGCCCGGCGTATCGTCCTGGCCGAGCGGCGAGAAGGAGCCGATCTGCCAGTCGCCCGTGCCGTCCGGCGACCGGTACACGTGGCCCGGTACAAAGGAGCCGTCCGGACCGACCCGCGCGGCGCTGTAGACCTGCTCGCCGCCGGCAGGATCCTCCACGAGCGCCACCGAGTCCGTCACCTCGTCCCATGGCGTGGTGTCGAGCGTGCCGTCGTCGTCGGCGTCGAGATCGTCACCCTCCGCGCCGGTGAAGTTTTGCACCAGCAGATGAGTGACGTTGTCCGAGTTCTCAAAATTGAGGTCGAGCGTGGCATTCGCCGCGCCGAGCGAGAACGTGCTCTCCGCGCCGACGAAGAAGCCGTCGGCATCGAGCGAGAAGGATGAAAGGTCGATCGCTTCCTCGATCACGCCGCTGCCGCCGGCGCCATCGCCGATGACGATATAGGTGTAGCCTGCCAGCGACATGCCGGCCTCACCGAACAGCTCGAAATATTCGTCGTTGTCGGTACCGTCCTGGTCGATGCGGATCTCGTTGATGGCAGGCTGAGTCGCTCCCGGCGCACCGTCGAACACCGCGTCGTCGCGGTAATCGAGGTTCTGGATGCGCGTGTCCTCCGCCCGGCCGGTGTCCTCCTGGGCGTAGGCGTTGGCCGCGTCGCCGAAATTGTCGTCGAGGTACTCGGCCAATGCATCCTGCTCCGTGCCGTCGTCGGCAAAGGTCGCATCGCCCGTCTGGAGGCCATCGGCCGTCCCGTCGCCGTCGAGGTCGTAGAGATCGACCCGGTTGGCCTGCGGCCCGGTCGGGAACGGATAACCGTCGCCGCCGTCGGCCAGGAAGTTCAGCGTCACGATGCGGAAGGTCTGGCTGGCATCCCCGACGATCTCGCCATCACGCACCAGCTCGGCGATCAGGTTGCCGTCCTGGTCGAACACGCCCGCATTCACGATGCGCTCGCCGGCCGGCAAATCCGGGTCATAGGAGAACTTCACACCCGAAACCTGCGGGAACTGCCCGGCCACCTCGGGGAGCGCTGAGACGCCGTGCTCCAGCACGTCGACGAGTTCCTGCTTGGTGAGCGTGAGAAGCGTGAGGCCGTTGTTGAAGGCCAGCGCGGTCTGGATGTCGTTCTGCGAGATACCGCCTTGCGGCTTCACGATGTTGCCGTCGCTGTCCACGACCGCCTCGTTGGGAAGGCGCTCGGGCCCGGTGCCACCGGGCGGCACCACCGTCTGGCCGATCGAGGCCCGGACACCGCCGCCGTTCTTGATGGAGATCACCACGTCGGCGTCCTGCTCCTGCGCGACCGCGAGGTTGGCGTCGGCGGTCAGGCTGCCCAGATTGGTCTCCTGGGTGCGGACACCATCGGGGTCATTCGGGTCGTCGACGCCGGAGCGGTTGCCGTTCAGGAACACGTCCGACACGCCGAACACGTTGGATTCGGTGGCGATGATCTGTTCCTGGATCTGATCGACGATCTGCTGGATCTCCGGGTCGACCAGATCCTCGGCTCCGAGATCGGCCACCCCCTGGTCGTCGGTCGCGTATGCACCGGAGACGTCCTCGTCATAGCTCTCCGGTATGATGTTGCCCTCGGCGTCGAAATCGATCACCAGGCGGCCGACATATTTGTAGCTCCCGTCGGTGTTGACGACCGCCGTCGTCGTGCCGCCGGCATTGGTGACGAACTGCGGGTACTGGCCCTGGTCGCTGTCGCCGTCGCGCGGACGGTCGTTATCGTCGAAAAGCCGCGTGTTGGAGCCGCCAGCCACGATGATGTCGACGTTCTCCAGCCGCTCGGCGAGCCCGAGTTCGATGCTGATCTGCTGCATGTGCGCCAGCAGCACCACCTTGTTCAGGCCGGGGTTGTCGGCAAGCAGCGTGTCGACTTCCGCCTGGATGACGGCGGCCAGCGCATCGAGCTGTTCCGGCGTCGGCGTCGTGTCGAAATCGCCGGGCAGGATGCCGAGGTCGCCGGCGTCGGAGATCACGTCCAGCGTCGGCGTCGTCGCGCCGACCACGCCGATCTGTTCGCCGTTTACGTCGATCACGGTTGAGGACGACACGACATTGCCCTGCGGTGCCTGGCCGCCTTCGACCTCCAGCGGCGCCAGGTTGGGATCGGCGGAGAAGTCGAGATTGGCCGACAGATAGGGGAATGCCGTGCCGGCGAAGTCCTCGCCAAGGATCGAACCCGGCGCCGAGCCGCTGATCAGACCGGCGACAACGCCCGTGCCGAAGTCGAACTCGTGGTTGCCGAGCGCAACGGCCTGAAGCCCGAGTTCGTTCTGGATCTGGATGTCGGCGATACCGCCGGAGCCGAACACCGCTTCCGAGGCGTCGAAGAAAAGACCCGGTATATAGGCGTCGCCCGCGGAAAGGGTCAGCGTGTTGTCGGCGATGCCGTCATTGCCCAGATCCTGATTGCGCAGCGCGTTGAGCACCGCCGAAAGGTTCGGCGCGTCCTCGATCGCCGCCACCGCGGCTTCCTGGTCGGTGAAATGCAGCAACTCCAGCGTGAAGGTCGTCTGCAGTTCCACCGTCTGATCGGCGAATTGCAGCTGCTCCACGTTCTGAATGCCGTCGACGCCGTCGGGGCGCCCGCCGCGCAGGTCGACGACGATGTTGTGGTCCGTGTCGACCAGATAGTCGTCGCGGTTGCCCGTGAAGACCACCGTGTCCAGACCCTCGCCCCCATCGTGCTCGTCATTGCCTTTTCCGCCGATGAGCACATCGTCGCCATCGCCGCCGAACAGTTCGTCGTCGCCCTTTCCGCCTTCGAGCACGTCGTCGCCGTTGCCGCCGAAGAGTTCGTCGCGGCCATTGCCGCCGTCGATCTCGTCGTCACCGTCCTCGCCGTACAGCTCGTCGCGGCCGCGCCCGCCGAGGATGATATCGTCGCCATCCCCGCCGAAGATTTCGTCGCGCCCGTTGCCGCCTTTCAGTTCATCGTTGCCGGCAAGGCCCATGATCTCGTCATTGCCGTTGCGGCCGTCGATCTCGTCGTTGCCGGCGGTGCCGGTGAGTTCGTCGTCGCGCCTGCCGCCCCTGATTTCCTCTCCGCTGAAATTGATCTGGTAGAGGGTCGTGGTGCCGGAGACCTCGTTGGAGACCGCCAGCATGGGCACGCCATTGGGGCTGTCTTCCGCAGCGATGAAGGTGAGACCCTCGGGCGCGATGTCGCCCTCTGTGCGGATATATTGGGTGAACTCGACGTCCCAGGGCCTGGTGATGTCGAAGACGAACACGCCGCCGCCGGCGCGCTCGATGCCGACGAAGGCATAGGTGTGGCCCTCGATCTCGCCGATGACGACGGACTCCGGCTCGGGCCCCTTGGCGTCGGAGCGGTTGTCGAATTCGTCCGGATCGGCGTCGTTGGCATTGAAGAGTTCCGGCGTCAGCTGCGCCGTGATCTGCTCCAGCATGTCGCCGCTGTCGAAGACCTGGTTGCCGTCCTCGTCCCAGATCGAGAACGAGCGGGCGCCGTAGGCGTAAAGCTCGTCATAGTCGCCGTCGCCGTCCGTGTCTCCGTCGATTGTAGAGACCTCCAGACGGCCCAGGATGCCATCCTGCTGCAGGATGGCCGCGTTCGGGAAGGCATCGGTGTCGAGCTCCAGATCACCGATGCGCTCTTCCTCGTCGCGCGCGTCGCCTTCGTTGGCGGTCACGTAATAGGTCTTGCCCCCGGCCTCGTAGGACGAGATCGCATCGGGCATGTAGAGCCCCTTCACCGGCTGGGTGCCAATGTCGATGGTGTCGCCATCCCGGTCGGAAGCATCGAGACCGTTGCCGGGCCTGGAATGGTCCTTGGCGCCCAGCGGTTGGATCTCGGTCACCGTCGCCGTTTCGATGTCGACCACGGCGACCGCATTGGCCTCCTGCAGCGTCACGAACGCCTTCTTGCCGTCCTCGGAGATGGCGATGTACTCGGGCTCGACGTCGTCCGACAGCACCTTGCCCTCGAAGATGCGCAGGCCCATTGCCTCGAGCGCCGCCTGCTGGGCATCGAACGCCGTGAAACCGGCGGTGGCGACCGTCGCCCCGGCGACACCGTCCGACAGATCGATGACGCTGATCGAGCCCTTCGGATCGAGGTCGCCATCCGGCTCGCCCTCGTTGGCGACCAGCAGCTTGTCGCCGTCCGGCGTGAACACCAGCATGTCGGGCAGCGATCCCACCTCGACGGAGCCGAGGAAGTTGCCGTCCGCATCAAAGAAGCCGACGAGACCCGGATCGGTCGCCTGATCGGCCTCGATCGCCACTGCAACGATACCGCCCGCCACCGCGACGCTGTTGGGGCCGCCGGTCGGCTGGCCGTTCACCGTGTTCACGTCGATGGCGCCGACCTTGGTGGGCGTCTTCGGATCGGAGATATCGAGGATGTCGATTGTGCCCTGCTCGGCGTTGACGACGAACAGGCGCTGGGTCTGCGGATCGTGGGCGACGATCTCCGCCGCGCCCTCGCCGAGACCTGAATCATACGTGGCGAGCGCCGTCAGCTCGATCGTGAAGTCGTCGTCCCGCCCGCGGCCCGGGCCGCGATCGTCTTCGTCCCAGTCATGCCGATCATCATCGCCGCGACCATTCCCGCCGCTATGGTCGTCATTCCCATCGCGGTCGCGTCCGCGGCCATGGCGATCATCGTCATTGCCCCAGCGCCAGTTGTCGTGGTCCCAACCACCGTCATCGTCACTCCGGCGGTGGTCTTCGCCGCGGTTGCGATGATTGTCGTCGCGGGCATGATCGCGTCCGCGTTCCTCGTTGCGGTCGTATCCGGAGGGAGCGTCGCTGCGGTAGGGATCGCCTTTGTAAAAGTCAACGTATCCCCGGCCTCGGTAGGTGCCCTCGTATCCCATCAGAATCCCTCCTGCCTAATGCGTTCAGCTCAATGTGCTTCGCCCGCGAGACGTGTCATCTCACGCTGCGTGCGCCCTCGACGGCGCCCGGAAAATTCGCTGACGGGCCATCCCCAACCCGTGAGCTGGCCCCGATGCCTCCCGCGGCCGGGCCAACAGTCCGGACGCTAGCAGCGGCCGGTGACGGTTCGTTAACCATTGAATGACGGTACGATGAAGCCCGCCCATGCCGGCTTCGTCCTTGATGCCTTGGAACAGGTGCCGCTGCTGGAGCCGATCGGCAGTATCCCGCCGCGATCAAATGGGGATCAGGGCATAGATTTCCGCCACCTCTTAATGAGGCCTTCGCACCGCTCGTGCGACCTACTCCTCAAAGCGGGACGTGGCGTCACGATCGCGGTCGTATCGTCTCGCGAGCGGAAACGGCGGCAACCATGACTCGCGACGGATGGTCCAGAGTTCGTAGGTTGGCATCAGCTGGTCAGGGGTATCCAGGGATCCCAGGTTCACTTCGATTTCGTCGGCGGTGCGTGCGAAAACGGACGAGCCGCAGCGGGGACAGAAAAACCGCCCGGCGTAGTCGCGCGTTTCGCCATCGATCGTCACCGCATCCTGAGGGAACACCGCGGAAGCGTGAAAAAGGGCCCCGTGATGCTTGCGACAGTCGAGACAGTGACAAAGGCCGACCCGGTATGGGAGCCCCGATGCCACGATTCGGACGTTGCCGCACAGGCAACCGCCGGTGAAACGGTCCATGCTGCGTCTCCTCCAGAATCAAGCATCGGAATGGCTACAATGATCAGCTCCGCCATTGCAATTGCCCGCTGCGGTCGGGCGGTGCGTTCAGGCGCTGATAGTCGCGGACACAGCGCCTCGGCCGACCAGGGTGAGGATCGCCAGTCCAGCGAGCGGGATCCGCGCCGCGCACAAGATCAGCGACGATCTGCTGCCGCTCGCACGGTTCCGCCACATCAATCCGCAAGGAAGAGCGACGTTGGCTTCGCTGCCTGGACCGTATCGCAACGACTGCGCCCCGAGCGACAACGGTTCACAAGCCGCTCGCCCGTGATCATGTGCGCCAGGATAAGCGGCCGGGCAGTGTCATGCGGTGCCGACATTGCCGCAATCGGTCACCACTCGGGCGACATGCGCCCGCGGTGACGGCTCCGCCGTGGTGGGCAGGCCCTTGCGGAACAAATCCCGATGGACCCGCATTGCGTCACCGAGAGTCGGCGTACCGTGCGGACGTTCGAAGCAATGGAAAAGGTACGCGAGACGGCATTCGTGTGCATCGGCCGCGCCGTCCTGTTCGGCGGGTTTGCGGTCGTCCTGGTGATGCTGAGCTTTTCCTTCGACATGGTGCTGGCGCTCTATGCCGGCGCCGTGCTCATGCTGGTGATGGCGGAGATCCTCATCCTGAAGGCGTTCGCCGCCCCATGGCAGAATCCGAAGAAGACGGAGGTCTGGGGCTGCCTGGACGAGCGCGCACGACCCGCGGCAGCGGCCGGCAGAATGGCCTTCGCCGCGGTTCTGCGCGAGGTCTACGGCCGTTTCGCGCGAAACAGCTATGCCGTCGCGTGCTCGTTCTTTGCCGCCTCGCTCGTCCTGCGCGGGCTCGGAATGTGAGGATCAGGTCCGCTCGGCGGGCGCCTGGTCGGTGCTCTGCTCCTGCTGTTGCTCCTCCTCGAAACCGCGCACGACATCCATGAAGCGGCGGAAGAAGCGCTCCATCAAGCCGAGCGTGCGCTCGAACTCCTCTTCGCTGGGCAATCCCGTCGTCTCCTCACCGGCGCCGCCTTCCAGCGCTTCGACACGCGCCTCGAGCGCGGCGATCCGTTCACGGAGAGCCTCGATCCGCGGGTCGTCGGGCCGGCGCTCGTCGGCGGCCGGCGTGCACACGAACTCGCCCGAGCGCTCGCGGCAAAGCGCCATGGCGCCGGTGCGCGCGTCCATGCGCAAATAGCCGTTGTCCGTCTTCTCCAGCAAATAGCGCTCGCCGCCAGCGCCCGCCTCCTGGGCGGCGAGGATGCCGGGCGTAAGAAGGAAAAGTCCCGCCAGGGCGGCAGCCGTCACTCGCATCGGTTCTACTCCCAAGGAACGTCGATCCGTCATCGTCGCGCACGATTGCGCCGCAAATTGGATGGTGCAAAAGGCACCGCCCGCTTTGCGCACGCGCGATAATGGGACTATAGCGCGCTCATGGCAAAACTGATCTACAAAATCTGTCCGCAATCCTTGTGGCGGCAGGCCGAGCGCGAAGGCGTGCTTGCCGGGGCACCGGTGGACCTGGCCGACGGTTTCATCCACTTCTCCACCGGCGCCCAGCTGCGCGAGACGGCCGCGAAGCATTTTTCCGGGCAGGACGATCTCCTCCTCGTCGCGGTCGACGAAGAAAAGCTCGGTGAAAAGCTGAGATACGAGATTTCGCGTGGGGGCCAGCCCTTTCCGCATCTTTACGCTCCGCTGCCGCTCAGCGCCGTGCATTGGGTGAAGCCTCTGCCGCTTGACGCCGACGGGCGGCATGCATTTCCGCCGCTCGAACCATGAAGCGCCTCTTGGACCTCGCCGCGCGCCCTCTGCTCTTCAGGCTCGACCCGGAGCGGGCACACGGGCTTTCCATCGCCGCCTTGAAGTCCGGCGTTCGGCTTTCCGATCCGCCGCCGGTTTCGCGCAAGCTTTCCCTGACGCTGGCCGGGCTCGACTTTCCCAATCCGCTGGGGATCGCCGCCGGCTACGACAAGAACGCCGAGGTTCCCGACGCGCTGCTCAGGCTCGGCTTCGGTTTCGCCGAGTGCGGCACCATCACGCCGCGGCCGCAGGCGGGCAACCCGAAGCCACGCATCTTCCGCCTCGCTGAGGACGAGGCGGTGATCAACCGGCTGGGCTTCAACAATGAAGGCCATCAGGGCGCGCTGGCGCGACTGCTCGCGCGCGCCCCGCAGGGCGGCGTGGTCGGTGTCAACATCGGCGCCAACCGAGACAGCGCCGACCGCATGGCCGACTACGAGGAAGGCGTTCGCCTTTTCGCCGGAGTGGCGTCCTATCTGACAGTCAACATCTCCTCGCCCAACACGGCCGGCCTGCGCGCCTTGCAGGACCGCGAAAGCCTCGCGGAACTGCTCGAACGGGTCATGCGGGCACGCAACGCCCAGGCGGCGGGGCTCGACACCGGCACCCCCGTCTTCCTGAAGATCGCCCCCGACCTTTCCGACGAGGCCATGGGCGATATCGCCGCCGAGGTGCTCGACAAGCGGGTGGACGGGCTCATCGTCTCCAACACCACGCTTGCGCGCGCCGGGCTGAAATCGGCGGCCGCGCAGGAGGCGGGCGGGCTTTCCGGCGCGCCGCTCTTCGAACGCTCGACCATCGTCCTGGCGCGGATGCGGCGGCTGATCGGCCCCTGGCTCCCCATCATCGGGGTCGGCGGCGTGCGCTCTGCGGAAACGGCGCTGGAGAAGATGCGGGCCGGTGCCGACCTGGTGCAGATTTACACCGGCATGATCTATCAAGGGCCGGGGCTTGCCGCCCGCATCTTGCGTGGCCTCGACACCTATGCCGAGCGCGAGGAGCTCTCCTCCATCGCCGAGATCCGCGACAGCCGCGTGGAGGAATGGGCCGCACGGCGGCTCGACTGAAGCTTGGCGGAAGCCTTCAGCGGAAGGCCTCCCGCGCCCTTCCCGGCAGGATGGAGACGAGGGTGAGGCCACGCGCGATCATGAAGATGTGCAGAGCCGCCCACAGGCCGGGATTGCCGAAGACCGCACCCAGCGAGAACAGGCACGCCACATAGATCGCCAGCGACACGAGCATCATGTTGCGCATGTCGCGCGACCAGGTGGCGCCGATGAAGACGCCGTCCATGGCGAAGGCGAGCACGCCGCTGACGGCGATGAAGGCCGCCCACGGCAGATAGGCGCCGGCGACCGCGCGCACCTCCGGCGCCGTGGTCATCAGGTGGATGAAGGTCTCGCCGAAGAGCAGGAAGGTCGCCGTCGCCGCCACGGCGAGTGCAAAGCCCCAAAGCGTGCTGAGCCAGACAGCCTTGCGGAAGGCCGGCGCGTGGCGCGCGCCGATGGCACGGCCGGCCAGCTGTTCGGCGGCGGTGGCGAAGCCGTCGAGGAAATAGCCGGCGACGAGATAGAAATTCAGCAGGACCGCATTGGCGGCGAGCGTGACCGTGCCGAGCTGCGCACCCTGCCGGGTGAAGAGCGCGAAGGTGGCGAGCAGCGCAAAGGAACGGACCATGATATCGCGGTTGAGCGCGAGCATGTCCAGCATGCTGGCCATGTCGAATATGCGCGAAAGGACCGGGCGCGGGCTCTCGCGAAAGCGCCGAAGCAGGATCACAAGACCGGCCGCCGCGCCGACGAGCTCGCCGCCGACCGTTCCCCAAGCCACGCCCTCGAGGCCCCAGCCGAGATGGAGGCCGAGCAGGATCGACAGGACGATGTTGGAGCCGTTCAGAAAAACCTGCAGGATGAGGCCGAGACCGCCCTCCCCGCGCCCCAGCACATAGCCGAGGATGGAGAAGTTGATGAGGGTGAGGGGCGCGGCAAGCATGCGGATCTCGATATAGAGGCGCATGGCGCGCGCCACCTCCGGTTCCGGGTCGATGAACCGGATGCCGAGCCAGGCGATCGCCGCCGTCAGGAGGATGAGCGCGACGCCGACGCCCGCGGCCACGGCGAGGGAGCGCAAGAGGATCGCCTGCTCCTCCTGCACGTCGCCGCGCCCGTGCGCCTGCGCGACCAGCCCGGTCGTGCTCGACCGCAAGGAATTGAAGGTGTTGAAGACGACGTCGAAGACGATCGCGCCGGCCGCCAGCCCGCCGAGCAGTGCCGCATCGCCCAATTGCCCGACGACGGCCGTATCGACGATGCCGAGGAGCGGCGTCGTCAGATAGGCGAGCGTCATCGGAACGGCGATGGCGAGAACGAGCCTGTTCGTCACCTCGAAGGGGCGGCCGCGCCGCGTATGCAAGGTCGCCTGGTCCACTGCCTCTCCCGAATCTGTCATGCGACGGCATGAGGGCGTGCTTCGCGCCGGCTGGCAAGATGCTCACGGCACCTTTGCAATGAGCCAGGAAGCCGCCCAAAGCAGTGTGCGCTCACATTCGTTCGCTTGGCTGCTCTATCTGTTTGTTTTCGCCGCATTCGTGCCATGCCAAGTGATTCCCACTTGGCTGCAAAATGGTCTAGCGCCGATAACTCAGCAGCCGCAGGATGAGGAATGCCGGCACAACGATGACCGCGCCGAGGACGATGTAGCCGAAGAAGTTTCCGAGCGCGGCAAAGCCCATATTCCAGATGCGCAGGACCATGTCCCGCAATGCATCGAAAATATCCCAAGGGGACCAGTGAAATGCGCTCATGAGGAAGCCGACGATGAAGGAGACCACCAGGAGCTTCACGATCACGCGCAGCGGGCTGTCGCCCAGGAATCTTGTCAGTGCCGACACGGCCTTCACCTTCGACTGCTCTTTCAACCCGTGCATATTGATCGCGCGCCGACAGCGCAAGCCTGCGGACGCGAACCGGAACGGCAGCGGACGGGCGCAACCGTTAACGACCCTTTATGCGAAATCTTAGGATTTTCCGCACTACGACCGCAGCAGAGCGAAGGGTCAGGTCATGCGTGCTGCGGTTTTGTTTCTGTTGCTGGTGCTTGCGGGCTGCGCAAGCACACCCGACAACATCAACAACGCCTGCTCCGTTTTCCAGCAGAGGGATGGCTGGTTCAACGACTGGTACAGCGCCGCCAAGCGCACCGAGCGCTCCTACGGGGTTCCCGTTCCCGTGCTCATGGCGACGATCCGCGTGGAATCGGGCTTCAAGGCCAATGCGCGCCCGCCGCGAAAGAAGCTGCTGGGCTTTATCCCGTGGAAACGGCCATCGAGCGCCTATGGCTACTCCCAGGCCCTCGACGGCACCTGGGCGGAGTACAAGCGTGCAACCGGGAAACCGGTGGCGACACGCCGCAGCTTCGCCGACGCCGTCGACTTCGTCGGCTGGTACCATTACCGCAGCAACCAGAAAAACGGCATCGCGCTCAACGACACCTACAATCTCTACCTGGCATACTATGCCGGCCATGGCGGCTACGCCCGAGGCAACTTCGGTTCCGGCACCAGAAGGGCGGCACAAAAGGCGGCGGCCATGGCCGACTCCTATGCACGCCAGATCCGTTCCTGCGGATTGTAGGGACGGCGGACGGCCCCGGATCATCGTCTAACAGGCACAACGCCCGGACCACGGCAGCAGTTCGCCCTTGTTGCCTGGCGCCTGCCGGCATAGAATGGCGTCGTCGCGCATTTTTTTAAGCGGCTTCAGATAGTTATACAGCGCAGGTTTTCAAAGATGAATTGTGTTGCCACGTTGATTTCGGCCGGTACGGCCATGCTTCTTCTTATGTCACCCGCCCCCGCGCAGGATGTCGTCCAGGCCGGCAGCGCATGGTACGCCGCCGGCGAGGCCGCGCTGGCGGCCAAGATGGCCGAGCAGCCCAACACCGGGCGGGCGCGAAACGTTATCCTGTTCATCGCCGACGGCATGGGAGTGGGCACGAACTATGCCATTCGCCTGTTCGAGGGACAGCAAAAGGGCAAACTCGGTGAGGAGCACATCCTGCACCACGAGGGCTTCCCGTACACGGCCCTGGTCAAGACTTACAACATCAACGCCCAGACACCGGACTCGGCGGCGACCGCCGGCGCCATCAACTCGGGTGTGAAACAGGTCTTCGGCACGATCAATGCCGGTGAAGACGCGATCCGCGGCGATTGCGCCAGCCAGGCGGGCGAAAAGCTGACCCTGTTTTCCGAACTGGCCGCCAGTGCCGGCAAATCGGTGGGCGTGGTCTCGACGGCCCGCATCACGCACGCGACGGGTGCGGCGGTCTATGCGCGGGTGGCCGAGCGGAACTGGGAGGCCGCCGCGCCTGAAGGGTGCACCGACATCGCCACCCAACTCGTCGACATGATAGACGCCGGCGTCATCGATCTCGCCCTCGGCGGCGGTGCGCGGAACTTCGTTCCCGCCGGCGCCGAGACGCCG
>NZ_JBHSUM010000053.1:0-26843 GCF_042660605.1 Nitratireductor sp. GCM10026969 | reverse complement strand
GAAGAGCACCAGCGGGCCGATGCCGATCAGCGGAATATAGGCAAGGCAGACGAGGGCGTTCGTGCCCACCGCGGCGCTCGCCCAGGTCGCCGGCGGCAGGACGAGGAGCTCGAACATGACGGCGGCGGCGAGAAGCGCGGGTGCGGTCGCTGTGTAGGCGAGGGCGTGGCGCCGGTCGCTCGGCCGGGAAAGCGCCCTTACGACGGCGAATGCGCTCGCCGCCAGCGTGAGGGTGACGGCAAACTTGAAGAGGAAGCGCCCGCTGCGGGCAGCTTCTTCGATGTCGGGACGCGGGCCGATGGTGGCGAAGAAGACGATCGCGGCCACGACGGTGGCGGCGGCAAGGGCGCCCCACCAGAAAGCGGCAAGTGGCGCCGGGCGGTGCTTGTCCGCCACCAGGGCGCCTATGAGTTCGTTCGTATCCATACCGGTACCCACTAGCTCCGTCCAAAACGCCTGGCGATCGCGGCGAGCCCCCGATGCAGCGCCACGCGCACCGCCGTCTCGCTCATGCCAAGGCTCTTCGCCGTCTCGCTGATCGAATGACCGTCAACGGAGATGGCGCCGACGACGGAGCGCTGCCCCGGCGCCAGCGCCTTGAGCGCGCGGTCGATCTCCCAGTCGTGCGCCCTCTCGGGATCCGGCGTGGCGACCGCTTCGGCCACATTGTCGATGTCAATCTCAATCCGGCGCCCGCGGCGGCGGAAGGCGTCGATGAGCTTGTAGCGCGCGATCGCGTAAAGCCAAGGCGCTACGGGCGAGTCCTGGCGCCAGGTATGCCGTTTCATGTGAATTGCAAGCAGCGTTTCCTGCACGATGTCCTCTGGGTCGATGCCGCCCTGTGCCGCCATTTTCCGGGCGAAACCGCGAATGAGCCCGGCCGCGCGCCGGAGAAAGTCGTCATAGGCCCTTTCATCGCCGGCAAGGGCGGCGCGCATCAGCCGGACAAGTTCGTCGTCCTCCCTCCGGTCCAAACCTGCCCTCCTTCCCATTACGTCTAGGCGCTGTCCTTTGTTACCTCGGCGATGAAATCCCGCTCAAAACATTCAATTGACAATCACGACATCGTGTACCCGGAAAAGACGTAACACACGGGGTCTGCGGATCGAAGTCACCGATGTGCGTCCGATCAATGGCGCGCGACAAGCAACCGGAGAATGGAACATGTCTGTGAAATCGACCGTGAGTTCAGCCCTCCTGGCGGGTGCGATGACGACGGCGCTGGCCTCGATGGCCGCCGCCGAGCCGCTGACCGAAGCCGAAGCCGAAGCGGCAATGGCCGCCGGGAAGGAGAAGTGCTACGGCGTTGCCCCGGCGGGGCAGAACGACTGCGCCGCCGGCCCGGGCACGACCTGCCAGGGCACCTCGACCGTCGATTTCCAGGGGAACGCCTGGAAATTCGTGCGCGGCGGCACCTGTGAATCCATCGAAGTGCCGGACGGCCGCATGGGTTCGCTCGAGCCCCTCGATCGCGACATCCCGTCCTGAGGTCCGGAAGCGCCCGTCCCGGCCATTCGGGACGGGCGCTCCTCGACTTCGCGTTGCGCATTGCTTCCCGCTTACCGCCAGCGTCTCCCCGTCGGCTGGAGAGCATCATGAACATGTCTGTCGCCTTCCCACATCCGAACACTCCGGGAGCTTCCCGTTTCCCGGATCATCCCGTCGCCGGCCTTGCCGGCACCAGCTTCAAGCACGAGCACCTGCACTCGATCCTCGAGGAAGGCCGGGTCGACGGTTTCTTCGAGGTGCATGCGGAGAACTACATGGGCGCGGGTGGCCCGCCGCATGCCGCGCTCACGCGCATTCGCGAGCAGCACCCGGTTTCGCTGCACGGGGTGTGCATGTCCATCGGCGGCCCGCAGCCGCTCGACCGGTCGCATCTCGCCCGCTTCAAGGAACTGGTGGAGCGCTACGAGCCGGCCCTGGTCTCCGAGCATCTGGCCTGGTCGACGCACACGACCACCTTTTACAACGATCTCCTGCCTCTGCCCTACACCGACGCCACGCTCCAGCGTGTGGCCGAGCACATCGACGAAGTGCAGGAGGCGATCGGCCGGCCGATTCTGCTCGAAAACCCGTCGACCTATGTGCTCTTTGCCGAATCCACCATGAGCGAGACGGACTTCATCCGCACACTCGTGCGGCGCACCGGCTGCGGTCTCCTGCTGGACGTCAACAACGTCTTCGTCTCGGCCGTCAATCACGGCTACTCGGCGCTCGGCTATCTCGCCGATTTCCCGCTGGAGCACGTGGGCGAGATCCATCTGGCCGGCCATGCCGAGCAAGAGGACGACGAGGGGGAGCTGCTTTTGATCGACAGTCACGACGGGCCGGTGGCGGACGCGGTGTGGAAGCTTTACGAGATCGTCATCGGCCGCCGCGGGCCGGTCCCGACGCTCGTCGAATGGGACAGCGCTATCCCCAAATGGCCGGTCCTGAAAGCGGAAGCCGCCGCCGCCCAGGCCATCCTGGATGCGCACGCGCATCTTTCTTTGGATGGAAAAGCCCATGCCGGCTGAAATTCCCTTCGGCAGCCGTCTGGGCTTTGCTTCCGCCTTCGCCGCGGGCCTGCTCGATCCGCGGCAGGCCGCGCCCGCCGCCGTGCGCGGGCCGAACGGCAAGGCTGCTCGAAAGCGCTACGCCGTCTATCGCAACAACGTCACGGTCAGCCTAATCGAGGCGCTCGCCGCCACTTTTCCCGCCACCCGGCGCATCACGGGCGATGAGTTCTTCCGTGCCATGGCGCGCTTCCATGTGCGAAAGACGCCGCCTTCCTCACCGCTGCTGTTCGAATATGGCCGCGACTTTCCCGATTTTATCGCGGCTTATGAATATGCGTGGCCGATGCCCTGGCTTGCCGATGTGGCACGTATCGAGCGGGCGTGGCTGGACGCCTACCACGCCGCCGACGCTGCGCCTCTGACGCCGGAGGCGCTTGCCGCAATCCCGCCAGAGAGGCTGGCCGGAACCACGTTCACGCCGCATCCGGCGACGAGGCTGGTGCGCTCTTCCTACCCCGCCGTCACCATCTTTGCCGCCAACCGGGCGGACCGGCCGGTGGAGCGGATCGAAGGGGACACGCCGGAAGATGCGCTTGTCTCGCGCCCCCGTCTCGAGGTCTGCGTGCGCCGCCTGCCGCCCGGCGGCGCGGCATTCATCGCGCACCTCATCGCCGGTGAAGCGCTGGGCAGCGCCGCCGAAGCCGCCTTCGCCGAGAGCGCCGCCTTCGACCTTTCCGCAAACATCGCCGGCATGCTGGAGGCGGGCGCCTTCACCGCCGTTGACTGGGAGAACGACCATGATGGAGAGTGATGTGGCGTCCAAGGAAAACGACGCGCCGCGCGGTATCGCAACACTGGCGGCACGGGTCGATGCGGCGCTGCGCACGATCGCTGCGCCCTCGGTGACGCAACTGGTGCTGCGCCTGGGACTCGCCGTTCCCTTCTGGCGCTCGGGCGTCAACAAGTGGGACGGCTTTTTGCAGCTGAACGAGACGGCCGTGTTCCTCTTCCAGGAGGAATTCAAGCTGCACCTGCCGGGCGGGCCCTACGATTTCCCCGCGCCTGCCCTGACCGCATTCGCCGTGGGCTCGGCGGAGATCATGCTGCCCGTCCTGCTCGTCCTGGGCCTGGCGACGCGGCTCGCCGCCTTCGCCATTCTGATCATGACCATCGTCATTCAGTTCACTGTTCCCGACGGCTGGCCGGTGCACATCACCTGGGCCGCAATGGCGCTTGGCATCATCGCATGGGGAGCAGGACGTGCCTCCCTCGATCACGGGATCACAACGGGTTTCAGAAAATAGCCGGGGGGCGGCGATAAGGGGGCGTTGCCGTTCGCCGACAGGATCACCGTCCCGAAAATGAAAAAAGGCCGGGCATGCCCGACCTTTCCCCAACATCTCTACACCAGTGCCAGTACATCCGTGGTCACCGGCGGAGATGGATCGTTAGGCAGCGCGGAGGTTTTCCGCCGACGTCCTGCCGCTGCGGCTATCCTCCGAAACTTCGTAGGAGACCTTCTGGCCTTCCACGAGGCTGCCGAGGCCGGACCGCTCGACGGCGGAGATATGGACGAAAACGTCCTTTCCGCCGTTATCGGGCTGGATGAAGCCGAAGCCTTTGGTTCCGTTGAACCACTTAACAGTTCCAGTGCTCATGACGATTCCTTTCAATCGGTCGATGGTTATCCCTGCCCGGCCACACGCCGGACCGGCTGGATCGATTTTCGGAAGGAAATTCGTCGAGAAACGCTGAGAGCGCCGGGACAAAGGTCGCTTAGAAAGATCGATGCGCTATAAATGGGGCTTTTGCCGCATGAGTCAATGCCCGCCCGGCGCCGGATCGCTGATTTTCGCGCGGCAGCCGGTCTTCCAACGCAGATCCCGACAGCTTCTATCGCTGAGCGGACCCGGGCACCAACGGCATGAGCGCGCCGATGTCGCCCGCGTATCCCTCGCGCTCCCTGACGAAGGTCTGGACGGCATAGAGGTGCCCTTCCGCCGCCGCCATGCCGAAGCCGAAGCGGTCGACCCGCGGGTCGAGAATGTTGCGCCGATGGCCGGGACTTTGCATCCAGTCCACATGGAAGGCGCGGAGCTGGCCGGCCGGCAGGGCGCAGGAAATGCAGCTGCTGATGTTCTCGGCGATGATGGCCCAGTCGCCGCCGCCCGCCGCGCGGTAGCGATCGGCGATGTCGCGTCCCTCCGGTGAGCGGTGGGCGTAGAAGTCGCGCCGTGCCATGTCTTCCGCGTGGGCCTCGGCGGCGGCATTCAAGGTCGCCGACATCTCAAGCGGGGGCAGGCCCTCTGTACGGCGCGAGTCGTTGACGAGCGCCAGCGCGGTGCGGCGCAGTCCCGCGATATCGGGGACGGGGTCCAGAGGGCGGTCCGGCCGCGTTGCGCAACCCGCGCAAAGAACGGCCAGAAAGAGCACCGCTGCCCGCCAAGTCGCGTTTCGCCGCCGTCCGATCATGGCGGCCAATTAGCATGTCACGCACGCGCGTCTATTGCTTTTTCGGCTTTTCCACGCCGCGCTGTTCGCCGGTCCTTTCCGTCTGCCGGGCGAGCGCATCGGCCTGCGCCTCGGTGCCGTAGGGCGAGGCCTGGCCGGCGCCGACATCGCCGGCATCGGCCACGCGTTCGCCGCCCGTGGCCACCTCCGCGCTTCGGTCCCGGGCGGGCGTGGACTCCGCGTCCTTCCAGACTTCCTCCGGGTCTTTGAGATCCTCGGCGTCAGGCCGCGCCTTCATCCGCTCGTGCTCGCGCTCGGCGCGCGTTGTCTCCGTGAGCTTGGTCTCGGCCTTCACATGTCGTTTCGGGCGGTCCTTGCCCATTTTCCGGCCTCCTTTCGTCATTGCTGCGGCAGCGCGTAAGCGATGATGGAATCGCCCGCCTGCGTTCCCGTCGAGCCGTGACCGCCGGCCACCACGACGAGGTATTGGCGTCCGTCCGCGCCCATATAGGTCGACGGCGTGGCCTGGCCGCCGGCCGGCAGCCTCTCGCGCCAGATTTCTTCGCCCGTCTGGAGGTCGTAGGCGCGCACGTAGTAGTCCAGCGTGCCGCTCAGGAAGGCCACCCCGCCGGCCGTCACGATCGGCCCGCCGATCCCCGGCACGCCCATCTCGAAGGGTAGGGGAAGGGGCGAGAGGTCGCGCACCGTGCCGTTGACCCGTTTGTAGACGGTCTCACCGCTGCGCAGGTCCACGCCGGCGATGTAGCCCCAGGGCGGCTGCTGGCAGGGCAGGTTCAGCGGCGAATAGAACGGGCCCATTTCGGCGGCGTAGGGCGCGCCGAAATTCTCGTTGAAGACCGGATCCCCCTCCTGGGTGACGACGCGGGTCGCCTCGTCCGGGCGCGGGACGAGCTTCACCTCGAACGCCAGGTAGACCGGCATCCCGAACATCAGGTCGCGGCTCGGATCGACGGCCACCGCGCCCCAGTTGAAGGTGCCGAAATTGCCGGGGTAGACGATGGTGCCACCGGTCGAGGGCGGAGTGTAGATGCCCTCGTACTCGAGCTGGTGAAAGCGGATGCGGCAGTAAAGCTGGTCCACCACAGTTGCGCCCCACATATCCGACCCGTTGAGTGGCTCCGGCCTGAAGGAGACGGCCGAACTGGGCTGCGTCGGGGCGGTGAAGTCGCCTTCCACCGCGCCCTGCGGTGCGGGTTCCTCCTCGACCGGCAGGACCGGCTCGCCGGTCTCCCGGTTGAGCACGAAGATGTCGCCCTGCTTTGTGGGCTGGACGAGTGCCGGCACCTCCTCGCCGTCGATCGTCAGGTCGACAAGACTCGGCTGGGCCGGCACGTCATAATCCCAGATATCGTGATGGACTGTCTGGAACACCCAGGCGACCTCGCCGGTCGAGGTGTCCAGTGCCAGCACCGAGGCGGAAAAGCGCTCCGTGTTCTCGCCGCGATTGCCGCCGAACTGGTCGGGCGACTCGTTGCCCATCGGCACATAGACGAGCCCCAGCTCCGGATCGTAGCTCGCCACGCTCCAGTAGTTCGGGGCATTCTGCGTGTAGGTCTCGCCCGCAGGGATCGGCTCCGTCGCCTCGGGGTTCTTGCTGTCGAAATTCCACACCAGCGCGCCGGTATAGGCGTCATAGGCGCGGATCACGCCCGAGGGCGAGGTGACGGAGGCATTGTCGTTCACCGCTCCGCCGATGATGACGAGGTTGTCCTCGGTGACCACCGGCGGCGAGGTGGAATAGAACGAGCCCGGGGTGACGTTGGGCATGTTGGCCCACAGATTCACCGTGCCGTCGGCGCCGCCGAAACCGGGGCAGATCTCGCCCGTCTCGGCACTGATCGAGATCAGCCGGCCGTCGGAGGTCGGCACGAAGAGCCGGTTCATGCATTCCTCGCTCAAGGTGACGCTTTCGGGCGGTTCTTCGCGTTCGATGCGTGGATTCGGCGTGTCGGGCTCGGCCTGCCCGGTGACGATGTTCTGCGGTACACCGGCAGCTTGCGTGGTCACCTCGGTGACGCTTTCGTCGACCACCGGTTCCTCGCCTGGTTCGGGTGCGGCGTCGGCCTCTTCCGTCGCCGGCACAGTGGCATCCTCACCCTCGGCGGTCGCAGCCGGAGCCTCGGCCTCTTCAGGTGCGGTTTCTTCGCCGGGCGCCGCCGTTTCGGCCTCCTCTTCGGCGGTGGGCGCCTGCGCGGTATCCGCCGTCGGCGGCGAGGCCGGAAGGTCCTCGGGCGAGGCGGTGTGGAAGGAGACGCCGCGGCAGGTCATGTGCTGGGTGGTCTGCGTCGGCGGCTGCCGCAGCTCCGGATCGAAACGCCAGATCTCCTCTCCGCTGACGGGGTCGAGCGCGATGACGGTACTGAAGGGCGTACAGATATACATCACGTCGTTGACCACCAGCGGCGTCACCTCATAGGTGGTCTCGCCGGGGTCGTCCTCGCCGCGCACCTGACCCGTCTGATAGGTCCAGGCCACGTCGAGCCCGTCGGCGTTCTCGGGCGTGATCTGGTCGAGCGGCGAATAGCGCTGGCCATAGGGCGTCCGCCCATAGGCGGCCCATTCGCCGGGTGGCACGTCGCCGGCCTGCGGCTCCGCGGCCATGCGATCATCATCGAACGCACCGGCAATGTTGTGCGGCGTCTGAAACATGGCATAGACGCCGACGATCGCGGTGATGACGATGGAGATCGCCAGCACGACGCTGCTGCCGCCGTAGCTGGCGCGCGGCATGCCGGGCCGGTGCATCGCCCGCACCATCGGCGGCAGAAGAAGCAGCACCCCGATCACCAGGATCAGGCTGCCGCGCGGCGCGAGCGCCCACCAGTCGAACCCGACTTCCCAAAGGGCCCATACGAGCGTGACGAGGATGGTGATGCCATAGAGCGTCAGCCCCATGCCATTGCGCATCAGAAGCAGTGCCCCGGAAAGGGCAAGCAGAACGCCCAGAAGAATATAGAACCACGTGCCGCCCACGGCTGCGAGCCACGCCCCGCCCGCCGCGAGCACTACACCCAGCAAAATGACGATGGTGGAGAGAATGATGCGATACACTTTGCGACCCCTATATACCGGCGGCTTGCACGCGCCGCTTTCAATGGGGCTGAAACTACTCAATCGCGATTACGTTCCTGCAGGTTGTGTGTTGCTCGCAATGGTCGCGGCGCCGACCCTTTTTTACCCGATCGCGTAGAACATTCGGCCCCTCGCTGCGTTTGAAAGACCGAACCGGTGAAACCGGCGCATCTGTCAGCAATCGCAGGAAAGGGCTGAACGATGACCGCCACAGGGCTCGACGTTTTCGACAAGACCACCCAGACGACGAACATCTGGCTGAACGAGATCATGGCCGATCTCGGCAATGACCGGCAGGTCGCCTGGCACGTTCTGGGGGCTGTGCTGCACGCCTTGCGTGACAGGCTGCCCATGGAGCTTTCGACGCATTTGGGCGCCGAGCTGCCGCTCTTGATCCGCGGTCTTTACTACGACCAGTACCAACCCGCGCAGCAGCCCGAGGTCACCCGCTCCCTCGAGGCGTTTCTGGAACGGGTCCAGGAAGGGCTGAAGAACATCCGCCCGGTCGACTCCGTGGATGCCACACGGTCGGTGTTCCGCGTGGTCGCACATCGCATCGATCTCGGCCAGTCGGCCAAGGTGCGCGAGGCGCTGCCAAAGGACGTGCAGGCGCTCTGGCCGGAGAGCGTCGGCGTGTGAACCAACGGACAGGAGAGGTAGAATGGTTGATGCCCCGCTGATAGAGCGTGACCGGGCACGCCATGCCGACGAGGCGGCAAGCTGGGTGCGCGACCGCTGCGAGCAGCTTCCGCCGCCGGAAAAGCCCGAGCTCTTCGGCGCGTTTTTCGATCGCTTCGCCGATGCGCGCGTGGTGCTCCTGGGTGAGGCCACCCACGGCACGTCCGAGTTCTACCGCGCCCGCGCGGCCATCACGCGCCATCTGATAGAGCATCACGGGTTCAATATCGTGGCGGCCGAGGCGGACTGGCCGGATGCATCACGCGTTGACCATTACGTGCGCCATCGTCCGGCGGGCCGCTATGACGAAGAGGTTTTCGCCCGCTTTCCCACCTGGATGTGGCGCAACCGGGAGTTTGCCGATTTCGTCGACTGGCTGCGCGCCCGCAATGAAAGCGTCCCGGCCGGCAAGCGCGCCGCTTTCCACGGTCTGGACGTCTATTCGCTGAACAGTTCGATCAATGCGGTGATTGATTATCTGGAGCGGATCGACCCGGAGGCGGCCAAGGAGGCGCGCCGCCGCTATGGCTGCCTGACGCCCTGGCAGGACGAGCCGGCCTTTTATGGTCGCGCCATGCTGCGCGGCGGACGCGACACGTGCGAGGACGAGGTCGCCGCCCAGCTTTCAGCACTTCTGGAAAAGCGCCTGGACTATATGGCCGCCGACGGCGAGGATTATTTCGACGCCGCGCAGAACGCGCGCGTGGTGCGGGCGGCCGAGCATTACTACCGTATCATGTATCGCGGCTCGACGGAGTCGTGGAACCTGCGCGACCGGCATATGTTCGACACGCTTCAGCAGCTCCTTGCCGCGCGCGGGCCGGATGCCAAGGCCGTGGTGTGGGCGCACAACTCGCATATCGGTAATGCCGCCGCGACGGCCATGGGCTGGCAGGGCGAGTTCAACATCGGCGAACTGTGCCGCACCGCCTATGGCGATGGTGCCGCCCTGATCGGCTTCGGCACCGACCGGGGAACGGTCGCCGCCGCCGACGAGTGGGGCGGACCCATGCGCGTCAAATCCGTCAATCCCTCGCGCGAGGATTCCTATGAGCGCGTCTTCCGGCAATCGGGCATCGCCACCTCGCTGACCGACCTGCGCGGACCCGGAAACCGCGAGGTGCGGGAGATTCTGAGCCCGCCCCGGCTCGAACGGGCGATCGGCGTGATCTATAGGCCGGAAAGTGAGTTTTACAGCCACTATTTCGAGGCTGTGCTGCCGGAGCAGTTCGATGCCTTCGTCTGGTTCGACGAAACCGCCGCGGTGACGCCGCTGCCGACGGAGCGGCCGCACGGCGTGCCGGAGACCTATCCCTTCGGAGTGTGAGTGTGACGGCGCCCGATCTCCATACACGCGATGTGCGACAGGTGCGGATCGAGCCCGAGGGGCTCGACGGTCTCATCGGCATACCGGAGGGGGCGGAAGGGATCGTCATCTTCGCCCATGGCAGCGGCAGCGGCCGGCTGAGCCCGCGCAACAACCACGTGGCCCTTGCGCTCAGGCAGGCGGGTCTGGCGACCTTCCTGCTCGACCTCCTGACGCGCGAGGAGGAGGCAGACCGGCACAACGTCTTCGACATACCCCTTCTGGCAAGACGCCTCGAAAGGGCAACGGAGTGGGTGGCGGGCTTCGCCGATACGGCACGGCTCACGCCCGGCTATTTCGGGGCCAGCACCGGTGCCGGGGCGGCGCTGATGGCGGCGGCCGGGCCGCAGTCACCGGTGGGCGCCGTGGTCTCACGCGGTGGCCGGCCGGATCTCGCACTTCCCGACCTGCCGCGCGTGCGTGCGCCGACGCTGCTCATCGTCGGCAGCCTCGATCACCCGGTGATCGAGATGAATCGCAACGCCTGCGATGCGCTGACTTCGGAGAAACGGCTCGTCGTCGTCGAAGGGGCAAGCCATCTGTTCGAGGAACCGGGAAAGCTGGACGAGGTGGTCCGCCATGCAACCGACTGGTTCCTGACGCATTTGTCCGATGCGGCGGGCCAGACAAGGTGACTGCCATGTTCGGCACGAAAACGGAGTTCAAGGATCGCCCGGATGCAGGGCGGCAACTGTCGGAGGCGCTCGAGCACATCAAGGAGGAGTCTCCGGTCGTGCTCGCCCTGCCGCGCGGCGGCGTACCGGTCGCCTTCGAGGTGGCCAAGGCGTTTTCCGCCCCGCTCGATCTGCTGATGGTGCGCAAGCTCGGCGCGCCCGGTCACCCCGAATTCGGCATCGGCGCGGTGGTCGACGGGAAGGATCCGAAGCTCATCCTCAACGACGAGGCCATGCGGATCGTCAACCCGCCACGCGACTATGTGGAAGCGGAAATGGAGCGCCAGTTGGCGGAGATCGAGCGGCGGCGCGAAGCCTATTTCGCCGGCCGCCAGCCCACACCGCTCGTCGGCCGCACGGTGATCGTCGTCGACGACGGGATCGCCACCGGCGGCACCGTGCGCGTGGCGCTGCAGGCGGTGCGCCAGGCGAAGGCGAAGCGGCTGGTGCTCGCCGTGCCGGTCGCCCCGCGCGATACGCTCGACTCGATGAAGCCGGATGCCGACGAGGTGGTCTGCCTCAGCGCGCCGCTGAACTTCCGCGCCGTCGGCCTGCATTATGCGAATTTCGATCAGACGAGCGACGCGGAGGTGGTCCAGCTTCTCGACGCGGCGCGCGAATGGTCGCCCGCGCCACAGTGATTCCCGACAACGTCCAGAAAGGAGATGGAGCGATGCCGTTGACCCTGGTCAGCCCGGCTTTCGCCGACGGCGAACGATTGCCTGAAAAGTACACGCGTGACGGCGAGAACCTCTCGCCTCCGCTCAAATGGACCGGCGTGCCGGAAGGCACGAAAAGCGTCGTCCTCATCATCGAGGATCCGGACGCGCCGAGCGGGACCTTCCACCACTGGGGCCTGTTCAACATCCCCGCCGACTGGGATACGCTGGCCGAGAGCGTGGAGACCGGCCCGGACAAGGCGCGGCTGCGCGTTTCCGGCAACGATTTCGGCAACACGCATTATGACGGGCCCGAACCGCCGAGGGGCCACGGGCCGCACCGCTATTTCTTCCGCCTCGCCGCCCTCGACGTACCGTCGATCGAGCTGCCCTCGGAAGCCGGCATCGCGGCCCTGTGGAAGGAGGCAGGCAAGCACAAGCTCGAAGAGGCGACGCTTCTGGGGACCTACGAGCGGTGACGTAAGCCGGCGCGACGATCCTGGAAGCCGAAGCGTGCGCGGCTTGCGTTTTGCTCGCCGGGGTCGCGCTTTGTCGAGCTTCCAGCGCCCGCGGACTTCAAATCCTTTTTACTTGACGCTGAAACTGAACTTATGCCGTTTGCGGTAGAACAATTTATGCGCATCCATTTTCAGGAGGGAACGATCAGCATGAGCAACACCACCGATACTGCCGGGCGCCGCCTTTTCGTGCCGGCGCTCGAACGCGTTTACGGGCCCGCGCGTGAGGGTGCCGAGACGGTCCTGCGCGTCGTCGCCGGCCTTGCGCTGGTCACGCACGGCTACGGCAAGATCCTCGATCCGTTCGGCGCGGCGGGCATGGTGGAAGGAATCGGCTTCTACCCGGGCGCGTTCTGGTCGCTTCTTCTTTCCTTGACCGAATTCTTCGGCGGCATTTTCATCGCCATCGGCTTCCTGACGCGCCCCGCCGCGTTTGCGGCGATGTTCGTGCTTCTCGTCACCGTCTGGTTCCACTGGATCGTCATGGAGCAGGGCTACCAGGGCGCGGAGAAGTCCATCCTCTGGGCGACGATGTTTTTCTACTTCGTCATCCGCGGCGGCAACCGCCACTCGGTCGACGCGCGGATCGGACGGGAGTTCTGAGGGGGCGCGAGGGGCGCTTTACGCGCTCCCCATCCCACAACTACGTCTCGTTCCGCCGGATCGTCACCGCCCGTAAGCCTTGATCGAATCCGGTTTCATCCGGATCGAGAAGCCTGGCGCTGTCGGCGGCATGTAAGCGGCGTTTTCGATCAGGCAGGGCTCGAGGAAGTGCTCGTGCAGGTGGTCGACATATTCGATCACCCGCCCGTCCTTGGTGCCGGACACGGCCACATAGTCGATCATCGACAGGTGCTGGACGTATTCGCAAAGGCCCACGCCGCCGGCGTGCGGCCAGACGGGCAGGCCGTATTTGGCCGCCATGAGGAGCACCGCCAGCACCTCGTTCAAGCCGCCCATGCGGCAGGCGTCGATCTGCACCACGTCGATGGCGCCGCCGGCGATCAACTGCTTGAAGAGTATGCGGTTCTGGCACATCTCGCCGGTGGCGACCTTCACCGGCGCCACCGCCTCGCGGATCTTCCTGTGACCGGCCACGTCGTCCGGGCTCGTCGGCTCTTCGATGAAATAAGGCTTGGCGAAGGCGAGCTTCCTCACCCAGTCGATCGCCTCATCGACCTCCCACACCTGGTTGGCATCGATCATGAGATAGCGGTCCGGCCCCAGCACCTCGCGGGCGATCTTCAGACGCCGGATATCGTCCTGAAGGTCGCGGCCGACCTTCAGCTTCACATGGTCGAAACCAGCCTCGACCGCCTCCCGGCAGAGACGTGCGAGCTTTTCATCGGAATAGCCGAGCCAGCCGGCTGAGGTCGTGTAACAGGGATAACCCTCGCGCGTAAGCGTAGCGATGCGTTCGGCCTTGCCATTCTCGGCGCGCTTCAGGATGTCGAGCGCTTCCTCGGGCGTGATGGCGTTGGTGAGGTAGCGGAAGTCGACGATGCGCAGGATCTCTTCCGGAGACATCTCCGCCACCAGCCGCCACACGGGCTTGCCCTCGGCCTTCGCCCAGAGGTCCCAGACTGCGTTGACGACCGCGCCTGTGGCCAGGTGCATGGCGCCCTTGTCGGGCCCGATCCAGCGCAGCTGGCTGTCGCCCGTCACGTGCCGCCAGAAGCGCGCCGGGTCCTCGCGGATCCAGTCGAGCTCCAGCCCCACCACGAGATGGCGCATCGCCTCGATGGCGTGGCAGCAGATGTCGTTGCCGCGGCCGATGGTGAAGGTAAGCCCGTGCCCCTCGAGCCCCGGCGTGTCCGTCTCCAGTACCACATAGGCGGCGGAATAGTCCGGATCCGGATTCATCGCGTCCGAACCGTCGAGCGACCGGGAGGTTGGAAAGCGCAGGTCGTGGGTGCGCAGGTCGGTGATGCGGGTCAAGGTACGCCTCTTCCTGCGAGATCAGATCGTCCAGCCGCCGTCGATGGCATAGGCCTGGCCGGTGGTGTAGGTGGCGGCGGCCAGATGAACCGCGAGATCGGCGATCTCCTCGGCCGTGCCGAGCCGGCCCATGGGCTGGCGGGCGATAAAGGCCTTGCGGGCGCCCTCGTAGTCGCCCGTCTCCTTCAGCCGCTCCTGCAGCGAGGGGCTGCCCACCGTGCCCGGGCAGATGGCGTTGCAGCGGATTCCTTGAGCAACAAAGTCGGCGGCGACCGCCTTCGTTAGCCCGATGACGGCGGCTTTCGTCGTGCCGTAGGCAAAGCGGTTGGGCACGCCCTTCATGCTGGAGGCGACCGAGGACATGTTGACGATGGCGCCGCCGCCGCGCTCGATCATGCCCGGCAGCACGGCACGGATAGTGCGCACCATCGCCTTGACGTTGAGGTCGAAGGCAAACTCCAGGTCCTCGTCCTTCATCTCGAGGATATTGCCGGAATGGACGACCCCGGCGCAGTTGAACAGCACGTCGATCGCGCCGATCTCGGCCACGAGCGCCTTCACTGCCTGATCGTCCAGAACGTCGAGCTTGCGCGTGAGGATGCCGGCCTCGAATTCCTTGAGCAGCGCCTCGTTGACGTCCGTGGCAACGACCTTCGCGCCGGCGCGGGCGAAGGCGACGGCGCTCGCGCGGCCGATGCCTTGCGCCGCGGCTGTTATCAGTACTGTCTTTCCGTCCAACTGGCTCATCTCAAGTCCTTATGATTAGGCGGCCTTCGCGCGCCGCTCCACCACATAGATGTGATCGGCGGCGAGCACGACCTCGTCGCGTTGGTTCAAGACCTCGCACCGCTCGACGACCCGGCCGGCGTTGGGACGCTTCGGGTCGTCCTCCTTGGCGGTGATTGTCGTGCGGGTGCGGATCGTATCACCGATGAAGACCGGCTTCACGAAGCGCAGCCTGTCATAGCCGTAGGAGAAGGCGACCGGGTTGATGACGTTGGCCGTGAGCCCCACCCCGATGGCAAAGACCATGGTGCCGTGGGCGATGCGCTGGCCGAAGGGCGACGACTTCATGAATTCCGCGTCCATGTGGTGCGGAAAGAAATCGCCGGTGTGGCCGGCATGCACGACGAAATCGGTCTCGGTGATGGTCCGACCGGTTGTGGTGCGGGTGGAACCGATTGCGTAGTCCTCGAAATAGGTGGTCTGCTCCATGGTCCTCACGGTCTCTTTGCAAGGGGCGTGGCGGGTGCCGCGCTCGACTGGTAGGCGGCCTCCACCAGCGCCATGGTGTTCCAGGCGTCCTCGACGGAACTGACAAGCGTGTCGTCCTCGCCCGAGACGAAACGCTGGAGATTGGCCATGCGGCCGGCGAAGGCATCGGGAAACCACGTACCGGCAAGCGGCACGTTCACCCAGCCCTCGCCGCCCTTCGGGAAGATCTCCAGGACGTCCGGCTCGCCGCGCGGGTAGTCGAGATTGACGCCGAGCTTCAGATAGGCCGCGCCTTGCGTGCCGCAGATGCGGAATTCGCAGGCCTGGTGTTTGCGCCCGAAATCATGGTCGTGGTTGACGGAAAGCGCACAGCGTATGGTCTCCCCGTAGTCGAGAATGGCGCTGGTGCGCGTCTGGGCGACATCGTGACCGGGATGGCCGATCGTCTTGGCATGAACGCCTTTCGGGTCGCCCAGGAGCTGACGGACGAAATCGAGATAGTGGATCGAATGCATGGCAATCTCGATGCGCGGCAGGCCCTTCAGGAAGGGCCAGAGCTGCCATGGCGTGGCGAGCGCCAGCCAGGCATCGAAATCCACCACCTCGCCGAGCCAGCCCTTTGCGATCGCATCCTTCAGCGCCAGCATCATGGGCGCGAAGCGGAGCTGAAAGTTGACTGCCGCCTTGAGGTTCTTTTCCCGGCAAAGGGTCAGGATCTCCGTCGCCTCTTCCAGATTGCTCCCCATGGGCTTCTGGATGAGCGCGGCCGCACCGTCGGGGAGGGCTGAAAGCACCTCCGCGTGCCGGGCGGGCGGCGTGGCGAGATCAAAGACCGCGCCCTCTACCGCGACAGCTTCCGCGACGGAGGTGAACGCCTTTACACCCCATTCCCCGGCAAGCTTCTTGGCCTTGGCGCGGTCGGGGTCATAAAGCCCGGCAACGGGGAAGCCCGCCTTTCGATAGGCGGGGAAATGCGCATCACCGACGATCGAGCCGGCACCGAAGGTGACGATGGGCCGAGGGTTGGCGGGCTTCGGCCAGGACTGGGCGAGGGTGGTGGGATCGAAGGTCATTCCTGCCCCGTCTTGAGAGGCTGGCCCCCTCTCTTGCGATTTCTAACACTTAGCCTGCGCTTCGCTCCGGCTAAGATGTTGAAATCGCTTTCTCCCCCGCCAAGGGGGAGATAGGCGCGCCGCATACTCCGCTCAACTATTCTCTGAACTTGGAGATTGGTGGCAGCGGTGACGGCGGCGTTGTCTCCCCCTTGGCGGGGGAGAAAGCAAATTCCTGAGCTTGGCGAAGCCAAGTTCTTGGAATTTGCAAGAGAGGGGGTCTCCGGCTTCTCAATCATGATGAAACACGTTCTCCATCATGGCCCACCATTCGCCTTCCTTTCGCGTCTCCAGCGGCTCCTGGAGCGGCATGCAGACGGACCACCATTCCTGCGTCTTGGGATCTGCCGCCATCTTGGCGGCATCGGCCGCGAAATCGTCTCCGTGATACTCCCAGTAGGCGAAGAGCAGGTTCTCCGGCTCCTTGAGGAAGATCGTGTAGTTCCTGATGTTGCAGGCCGAGATCATCGAAAGCACCTCCGGCCAGACGGTCTCGTGCAGGCGCTTGTATTCCTCCACCTTGCCCGGCTTCAGGCCGAGAACCATTCCCATGCGCTGCATCGTCTCCTCCTATGCCGTTATCTCGGTGGTGAACGCGGGCAGGCTCTTCGCCCTCACCGCATCCCAGTCCCAATCGATGCCGATGCCCGGCATATCCGGGGCGAAGGCCTCTCCGTCCTCCACCTTCATGCCGCTCGCCGTCAACTCGTCGAGCTGTGGGATGTACTCGACATATTTGCCGTTCTGCACCGCGCAGACGAGGCTGACATGCAGTTCCATCAGGAAGTGCGGACAGACGGGAATATCGAAGGCCTCCGCCGCATGCGCCACCTTCAGCCAGGGCGTGATGCCGCCGATGCGGCCGACATCGACCTGCACGACCGAGCAGGCACCCTTCTGCATATATTCGCGGAAATGTCGGATCGAATAAAGCGACTCTCCGATGGCAATCGGCGTCGACGTGGAGCGCGACAGGCGCACATGGCCGTCGATGTCGTCGGCCGGAAGCGGCTCCTCGAACCAGGCGATGTCGAGCGGACGCAAGCGCTCGGCCCGGCGGATCGCCTCGTCCAGCGTGAAGCCCTGGTTGCAGTCCGTCATGATCTCGTAGGTCTCGCCCACCGCCTTGCGGACCGCTTCCAGGCGGCGGAAATCCTCCGCCCCGTGCGGCTTGCCGATCTTCACCTTCGAGCCGCGGAAGCCCTGCGCCTGCGCGGCAAGCGCGTCGTCGACCAGCGCTTGCGTCTCGATGTGCAGCCAGCCGCCCTCGGTGGTGTAGAGCGGGCAACGGTCCTTCGCACCGCCGGCGAGCTTCCAGAGCGGCAGGCCGCACTTCTTGGCACGCAAATCCCATAGCGCGGTGTCGACGGCGGCGAGTGCGATCGCCGTAATGGCGCCCACCGTGGTCGCGTGGGTCGAGAACTCCAGATCGTGCCAGATCGCCTCGACCTCGTCCGCATCGCGGCCGATGAGCCGCGGCGCCAGGTGGTCGGCCAGAAGCCGCGTGACGGAGGAGCCGCCGGTGCCGATCGTATAGCTGTAGCCGGTGCCCGACGCGCCATCCGAATCCGTGATGGTGACGATCGGCGTTTCTTGGGAGACGAAGTTCTGGATGGCGTCGGTGCGCTTGACCTTGGGCTGAAGGTCCACCATGCGCATCTCGACCTTTTCGATGCGTGCCATTGTCAGGTCCTCAAGCTCTTGCCCGTTTCGGCGTCGAAGAGGTGCGCCTGCGACAGGTCGAAGGACAGGTCCACCTTTTCGCCCGGCCTCAGCGCCTTCGGGTTGAGCATGCGCGAGATCCATTCGCGCGCGCCGAACTCGGCGAAGACGAGCGTCTCGTTGCCGAGCGGCTCCGTCAGCGAAATTGGGCGCTCCATCGTATGCACGTCCGTATCTTCGCCCGAATGGATGCCGTGACCGGCGGGGTAGAGATCGTCGGGCCTGAGCCCGAACACCACCTTCCGGCCCGCCGTTACCTGTTCGCGGAATCGGCGGGGCAGGGGGAGCGTATCGCCATTGACGAAGGCGAGCTTGCCGTCGTCCACCACCGCCTCCTGCAGGTTCATGGGCGGCGAGCCGATGAAGCCGGCCACGAAATGGGTGGCCGGCCGGCGGAAGACTTCCTCCGGCGTGCCCACCTGCTCGATATAGCCGTCGCGCATGATGACGATACGGTCGGCGAGCGTCATCGCCTCCACCTGGTCGTGGGTGACGTAGACGACGGTGGAGTTGACCTTCGCGTGCAGCTTCTTGATCTCGATGCGCATCTGCGTGCGGAGCTTGGCGTCGAGGTTGGACAGCGGCTCGTCGAAGAGGAAGACCTCCGGGTTGCGCACGATGGCGCGGCCCATGGCGACGCGCTGACGCTGCCCGCCTGAAAGCTGGGAGGGGCGCCGCTCCAGCAGTTCCTCGAGGCTGAGTGTCCTGGCGGCCTCGGCCACGCGCGCCGCGATTTCGTCCTTTGATCTGCCGGCGATCTTCAGCGAAAAGCCCATGTTCTCCGCGACGGTCATGTGCGGGTAGAGCGCGTAGGACTGGAAGACCATGGAGATGTTGCGCGATCGCGGCGGCAGGTCGTTGACCACGCGGCCGCCGATGCGGATCTCGCCACCGGAAATGTCCTCCAGACCGGCGATCATCCTGAGCGTCGTGGACTTGCCGCAGCCCGAAGGACCCACGAGGGCGATGAATTCGCGGTCGGCGACGTCGAGGTCGATGCCGTGAACGACCGGCACGGGGCCGTAACGTTTCACGAGACCTTTGAGGGAGACGGTGGCCATGGCCTATCCTTTCACCGCGCCGGAGGTGAGGCCGGAGACGAGATGTTTCTGGACGATGAAGGTGAGGGTGAGGGCGGGGATGATCATCACCACGGCAAGCGCGCACATGCCGCGCCAGTCGATGGTGAACTCCGCCGTGTAGTCGAGGAGCCCGACAGGCAGCGTCTTCGAGTTCGTGGAGCGCGTGAGCTGCGAGGCCAGCGCGAACTCGTTCCAGGAGATCAGAAAGGCGAAGATGCCGGCAGACGCGATGCCCGGGCGGGCGAGCGGAAACTCCACCTGCCAGAACGCCTGCCAGCGCGTGCAGCCGTCGATCTGTGCCGCTTCGGCCAGATCCTTCGGCACCTGACGGAAGAAGCCGTCGATCAGCCAGATCGTGAAGGGCACGTTGAGCGCCACATAAGCAAGGATCAGCCCGAAATGCGTGTCGATGATGCCGAGCTTGGCATAGACGTAGAAGAGCGGCAGCGACAGGGCGATGCCCGGCACGGTGCGCGTCAGCATGAAGCCCAGGAAGATGGAGGACTTGAAGCGGAAGCGGTAGCGCGCGAAGGCGTAGCCGCCGGCCATGCCGACGGCGAGCGCGATGACCGTCGAGGTGACGGAAATGATGAGCGAGTTGGTGAAATAGTCGATGACGGGAATGCCGCCGCTGCCGACGCCGGAAAACATGGCGACATAGGCCTCGAAGGACAATTCGCGCGGGATCCAGACCGGCGGCTTGGCCATGATCTCGACCGTCGGCCTGAGCGAGGAAAGCACGATCCAGAAGCCCGGCAGGCAGATGACGGCCATGGCCAGGAACAGGCCGACGAGATGGCTCGCCTTGGCGAAGCCGCGCTTCAGGCGGTGTGCGGCGTTTGCGTCCATCCTACCACTCCGCTCCCACTTGGGCACGCGCCTTGGCGAGCTGCCGGAAGAAGATGGCCGTGAAGACGATCGACAGCAAAATGGCGACATAGGCCATGGCGTTTGCAAGGCCCATGCGGGCGTCGGAATAGCCGGTGCGCGCGATCAGCGTCCACAGGATCTCGGTGCGTCCCGCCGGCCCGCCGTCGGTCATGATCTTCACGATGTCGTAGGCGCGCGCGATGTCGAGCGAGCGGATCGTCATGGCGATGAAGGCGAACGGCATGAGATAGGGCCAGGTGACATAGCGGAAGGTCTGCCAGGGCGTGCAGCCGTCCACCCTAGCGGCTTCCACCGGCTCGCGCGGCATGGCCATCAGGCCGGCGAGGATGAAGATCGCGAAGACGGCCGTTGACGACCACACCTCCGCCGTCAGGATGGCGATGAAGGCGAGCGTGCCGTCGATCAGCCAGGGGATCGCCTGGTCGGTGAGGCCGAGTGATTGCAGTGCGTTATTGATCAGCCCGACATTGTCGTTGAACATGAACTTGAACTGGAAGCCGACCAGCACCGGCGAGAACATCATCGGAAACATCATGATGGTGCGAAGTATGCGCTGGCCGCGGGTGGCCTTCTCCACCAGGAGGGCAAGGCCGAGGCCCAGCACCATCTCGAGATTGAGCGCGAAGGTGAGCAGAAGCACCGTGCGCCCGAAGGCGACCCAAAAGTCCCAGTCGGTGAAAAGCCGCTCGTAATTGCGCAGGCCGATGAAGGTCCAGATGGAATCGGGACGGGTGAGCCGGAACGGCGTGAAGCTCGACCACAGCGACAGGAGAAGCGGGACGACGACGACCGCCGCCAGCACGATGAAGGCGGGGAGCAGCAGGAGGAGGGGGGCGGGCAGGCGCCAGCGCCAACCGAACCGCCTGCCTTCGCCCAAGGGGGGCGTGGAGGAACGCCGTGCCTCTATGGTTGTCGCGCCGAATTTCATTTCGCTCATCTGCAAAAGGCAAGGGCGCGGCGCATGAGGCGCCGCGCCCCCTGGGAGGATACCTCAGAGCTCGCCCAGATCCTCGAGGATCATGGTCGCTTCCCCGGCGGCGTCGTCGAGCGCCTGCTGCGGGGTCTTGTCGCCGAGGATGGCGGCCTGGAGCTCGGGGTAGACGGCGTTGGAGATCTCGATCCAGGCGGCCGTCTGCGGCACCGGGAAGGCGTGCTCGGCCGCCTTCTGGAACGCTGCCAGCACCTCCTGGCGGTAGGGATCGTCCTTGGCCTCTGCAATCACCCAGTCCCACACGGCAGTGCGGGTGGGCAGCGGACCGGCCGAGGCTTCGAGCTTCTGGCTGTCCTCGTTGGTCAGCCACCAGACCAGCGAGGCGGCGGCTTCCTTGTCGGCGCAGTTCTCGGTGACCGAGAAACCGTGATGGCCGGACCAGCCGGTGCGCTTTCCGGAAGAGCCCTTCGGCTGCACCTTCACGCCGACATTGCCGGCGACCTTGGAGGATTCGGGATCATTGAAGAAGCCCGCCCAGCCCGGCCAGTCGAGATTGATGGCGACGGTGCCGGAGGCGAAGCCCTGGCCGAGATCGTCCCACAGATAGTTGGTGGTGCCCGCCGGCACGGCCTTGGCCTCGTAGAGATCGACGAACCAGTTGAGCGCCCGCACGCCGGCCTCGGAGTTGAAGGCGGGACGGCCCTCTGCGTCCAGATATTCGCCGCCTTCCGCCACCAGCATCTCGTAGAAACGGCCGTTGATGGCCTCTTCCTTGCCGGCGAATTGGGTGCCGTAGAAATCCGGCGGATCGGCGAAGAACTTCGCCTGGTCGGCGACCTCTTCCCAGGTGTCGGGCGGCGCCAGTTCGTAGCCGTACTCCTCTTCGAAAGCGGCCTTCTTCTCTTCGTCCTCGTAAAGGCTCTTCTGGTAATAGAGCGCGGAGACGTCGAACTGCGCGCGCGGCAGCATGACGAGCTTGCCGTCGAGCGTGGAGGCTTTGATGTTGGCCGGCACGAAGGCGTCGATCTCTTCCTGCGGCAGGAGTGCCGAGAGATCCGTGTAGATGTCGGGATATTGCGGAGCGAAGGAGGAGTGGTTGGAACCCACGCACCAGCTGATGGTGCCGGTGGCGATGTCCGACTTGATCTCCTTGTCGAGCTCGAAATGGTTCTTCTTCGAGACGACGTTGACAGTGGCGCCCGTCGCCTCTTCCCATTCGGCGATGCGGGCATAGAGCACCTCGTACTGCTGGCCGCCGATCAGCTTGGCGTCGATGGTGACGCCCTCGAAGCTTCCCGGCAGTTCCTGCGCGGCGGCGGGCACTGCCGCAATCATCAGGGCGAGAACGCCGATCGAGGCGCCGTGGAACGACTTTTTCATGATGACCTCCCAAGGCAAGCGCCCGCGGCAAAGGCGCCCGGGCTCCATTTGTTGCTCTCATTGGTGAGAGCTTAATTCATATACAAACATCTGCTATGGTGGGCGTCAAGCGCAAACCGCAATTGCACCCCGCCTTCGGTTGCGTATATGAAGAACGGGCTTTATCGGAGAGGGCCGTGAAAGAGGAAGAGAACGAGCGCTACCGCGCGCCTGCCCTGGACAAGGGTCTTGATATCCTGGAGCTTTTGGCGGGCGTCGACGGCGGCATGACGCAGGCGGAGATCGCCAAGCACCTCGGGCGCAGCCCGAACGAGTTCTACCGCATGCTCGACCGGCTGGTGCGCCGCGGCTACGTCACGCGGATCGACGGCGACCGTTTCTCGCTTACCCTGAAGCTGTTCGGCCTTGCGCAGCTCCACGCGCCGGTGCGGCGGCTGGTCTCCTACGCCACGCCGCTGATGCGCGAACTTGCCGAGGAGTCGCGCCAGGCGAATCAGCTCGTCGTCTTCGACCGCGGCTCGGCTGTCGTCATCGCCCAGCAGGAGGCGCCCGGCTACTGGGGCATCTCCATCCGCGTCGGCTCCCATATCGGCCTGTTCGACACGGGGTCCGGCCATGTGCTGCTCGCCTTCCGCTCGCCGGAAGAGCGCGAGATGATGATCGCCGAGAACGCCCGCAGCAACGAGAAGCCGGCGCTTTCGCCGGAGTTCTTCGACCGGCTCGACCAGATCCGCGACCGCGGCTACGAGATGATGCCGAGTGCCCAGACGGCCGGCGTCTTCAACCTGTCCGCCCCGGTTCTCGGGCCGGACGGCAAGGCCATCGCCGCACTCACCGTGCCCTACATTGCGCTCGTCAACACCCAGGGCGCGCCGGACATCTCCGGCACCATGCAACTCGTGCTCAAGACCACCGAACGGCTTTCACAACTTGCCGGCGCCGGGGTAGGCGGGGCTTAGTGTGCTCGGTTCGACAGGACAAGCCGGCGCACTCTGTACCCCCTGTTCTGCCGGACAGACGGCTATAAAGCGCCCCGATTGTGCGGGAACGGCTCTATCTTGAGGAAATAGCTACACCTCAGAGGAGGAGGACCAATGTTCATCGACACGCATCTGCACGTCATCGACCGCACGGAGCTCAGCTACCCCTGGCTTTCCGGCACGCCGGCGCTCGACCGGGATTTTTCCTACGGGGCCTATGCGCGAGAAGCCCGGCGGGTGGGCATAGAGAACACCCTGCACATGGAGGTCGACGTCGCCGAGAGCGACATCGAGGCCGAGATCGACTATGTGGGCAAACTGAAGGAGCGCCCGGACAGCCTGCTCGTCGGCGCAATCGCCGCCTGCCGCCCGGAGAACGCGGATTTTGCCGCGTTTTTGGAGCGACAGCAGGAAAACCCGCTGGTGAAGGGTTTCCGCCGTGTGCTGCATGTCGTGCCGGACGACGTGTCCGAGGGGGCGCTTTTCCGCGAGAACATCGGCCGGCTTTCGGACACCCGCTTTACCTTCGATCTCTGCGTCCTGCCGCGGCAATTGCCCAAGGCGATGGCGCTTGCCGACCTTGCGCCGGACGTACAGTTCATCCTCGACCATTGCGGCGTGCCGGACATCAAGGGCGATGCGGCCGAGCCGTGGCGCGCCCACATGGCCGAGATCGCCCGCCGGCCCAACGTGGCGGCCAAGATTTCCGGCGTGGTCGCCTATGCCGACCCGGAAAGCTGGACGGTGGAGATCCTGCGCTCCTGGGTCGAGCACACGGTCGACTGCTTCGGCTTCGACCGCGTGGTCTGGGGCAGCGACTGGCCGGTCTGCACGCTGGGCGGCGGTCTCTCCACCTGGGCGGCCGCCACGCAGGTGCTTTTCGCAGGCGCAAGCGAGGAGGAAAGGGCGAAGCTCTTCCGGCAGAACGCGCGGCGGATCTGGGGGCTTTGACATCGTTGCGCACGCGTATGGACGCGAGCTATGGCCGAGGCTGAACTGGAATCACTGAAGAGACTGATCCTCGACAGCTTTCCCGAGCTGTCGGGCGCCAGCTTTACCCTTTTGTCCAAGGGTTGGGATTCGACAGGGGTGGATGTCGACAACCGCTGGATATTCAAGTTTCCGCGTCATACGGAGGCTGAAAGGGCACTCGTAAGGGAGGCGAGACTGCTCGCGATCATCCGCCCGGCAGTGTCGGTACCGGTTCCCGAGATAGCCGTGCAATCGGGCCCGCCACTCTTCTCGCGGCACGAGAAGCTGCAGGGCGATCACCTGGTAACGGCCGACTATGACGGGCTGGAGGAGCGGGATCGGCAACGCCTTGCGTCGCGGGTCGCGCTCTTCTACGCCGAACTGCATGCATTGGATCGGGACGAGCTGGCCGCGGCGGGCGCGGAACCGATCGAACCCTGGCTCGCTCCGGAGAAAATCCGGGCAAAGGCGATTCCCGTTCTTCCGTCCGAATTGCGCAGCTTTGCGGAGCAGACGCTTGCCCGGTTTGAAGAAATGGGCGCCGATCCCTGCGGCAGCACCTATGGCTTCTTCGACGGCCATGGCTGGAACATGGCCTTCGACCACGAAACATCCACCCTCAACGGCATTTACGATTTCGGCGACTCAGGTTTCGGCGATCTCCATCAGGAGTTCATCTACACCAATTTCATCTCCCGTGATCTGACGGCGCGGGTCGTCTCCGAATACGAGAAGCTGACCGGGCAGCCTCTCG
The DNA here is from genome assembly GCF_042660605.1 of Nitratireductor sp. GCM10026969. Lineage (NCBI taxonomy): Bacteria > Pseudomonadati > Pseudomonadota > Alphaproteobacteria > Hyphomicrobiales > Phyllobacteriaceae > Nitratireductor > Nitratireductor sp. GCM10026969. Next base: position 1,926 of record NZ_JBHSUM010000053.1, on the reverse strand, counting down.
ACCGTCGCCGCATCGATGTTCTGACCGGAATCCACCGCCTTTCCGAATTGGCGGAACTCTCCGACGACCCGCGGCATGTTGGCGACATGATCGAGAGCGTCGCCCGTTGGGCATCCACGCCGGGCTGCCACGAGGGTAACTCATCCTGACGGTCGGCGTGACCTTGCAAACAGCCGGTTGAGGTCGGCTACGACAGCGCGGCCATCGTGCTTTTCCAGCAAGCCGCGGTTCACCCGCTCCGAGGCCTTCTCCTGAAAGGCCATGTAGCCATCGTGTCTCGGGCGCAGCCAGGCGCCTTCAAGCGTTCTCCGGGTGGCGCGGTAGAAGTCGCCCGTCGCGGCGTTGACGGCGTCGTCCTCCCAGGCCTCGGCGTGGCCGGGCTGGCCGCCGGCCTCAGCGAAGGGACCGCGCTGGACCGGGCCGCTCGCCACCCAGTAGGCGAAGTCGATCGCCGCTTCCCGCGCCGCCGAAAAGGCCGAGACCGCAATGCCCGTACCGCCGAGGGCGGAGCCCACGGGACCGCCGTCGCCCATCGTCGGGATGTCGGCAAAGGACAGGCGGTGCGGTCGGAAACCTTCGACCGCGTAGCTGACGTAGCCATAGATGAGCGGCGCGCAGGCGATGCGGGCGCCTTCTTCCGCCATCGCCTCCGAAACGGCGATGGGGTCCATGTCCATGCAGGCGGGATCCACCAGATCCGCGAGCTCGCGCATGATCTCGAAGACGGTGGCGCCCGCCTCCTCATCGATCAGCGCGCCCTCTTCGCCGGACGTTTCCGCGCAAGGATGGCCGAGATGCGCGGCGAGGGTGAAAAAGCACATGAGCGAGTGCGGCGGACGCAGCGGCACGAGCACGCGCCTCTCGCGGGCGAGCGCCTGCACCTCCGTCCACACCGTGGGCGCGCGTTCCAGAAGGTCGGGCCGCCAAGCCTGCACCTGGGCCGCCGCGTCGATCGGAAAAGCCCACTGGTGCCCCTGCCATTCGTAGCTCGGATAGGATCTCCCGATACTGCCTTTTGCCAGCGCAGCGCGGTCCGCCTCGCGCCCCGGCACGTCGAGCGGCGCAAGGCACCCTTCGGCCGTGATCTGGCCGACATGCGGGTGGTCGATGACGATCAGGTCGTAGCGGCGGGCAAGCTCTTCGACGGGAAAGGATTCGAAGTCCTGCAGCGAGCGCGCGTCCCAGGCGATCTCGACACCGGTCTTTTCCCGCCAAAGCCGCGCGCAGGCGACCATCGGGTCGTAGCCGCGCGGATGGTTCCAGGTCATGCCTCTCAGTTTGACGGTGCTCACAGGCCGAACTCCCGACGGATCTTTTCGCTATGCTCGCCAACGCGCGGGGCGGCGCGGTCGACCTTGGCCCGCTGTCCACCGAGGCGGATGGGCGAGGCGGTGGTGGTGATCGACACGCCGTCCTCGCGGCGGACGGTCTGCAGCATGTCCAGATGCTTGAAGCCTTCGTGATCCATGAGGTCGTTCCAGTCCAGGACCCTCGAGCACCAGATGTCCGCCGGCTCGAGGATGGCGAGCCACTCCGCGACCGTCTTCTCCGCCGCCCGCTCGGCGATGATGGCCTTGATTTCGTCGCGCTTGGAAAACCAGCTCGCCGGATCGTCGCGATAGGGCGCGAGCGCGGGTATCTCCATCAGATCGGCGAGCTTGGGGATCGGCGTCATGGCGATGGCGATGAAGCCGTCGCTTGCAGGATAGACGCCGTAGGGTGCGGCGAGATAAGCGTGCGCGCTGCGCACCGCCGAGCGCCTGGGCTGGCGGCGGCCGTCGTTGAGGAAGGTGGTCAGGACCTCGAATTGCAGGTCCACCAGCACCTCCAGAAGGCTGGTCTGCACGTGCCCGCCCTTGCCGGTGATGCCGCGGCGCACGAGGCGGGCGAGAATGCCCTGCGCGGCCGCCGCGCCGGCCATCGTGC
>NZ_JBHSUM010000052.1:0-27073 GCF_042660605.1 Nitratireductor sp. GCM10026969 | reverse complement strand
CAGCACGGGCGGCTGCCCTGGCGCTCTCGGTCGCTCCCCATCCCGCAGCACGCGATCTGCTGGCCGGCCGGCCGGAGGCGCAGGCCATCGCCACCGGCAGGCTCGACTGGACGAGGCTGGAGAAGGAAGCAGCCTGATGTACATCGACCCGCACGCCCACATGATCAGCCGCACGACGGACGACTACGAGGCCATGGCCGAAGCCGGCGTCGTAGCCGTCATCGAGCCGGCCTTCTGGATCGGCCAGCCGCGCACCTTCACCGGCACCTATGTCGATTATCTTTCATCCATCGTCGGCTGGGAGCGCTTTCGCGCGGGCCAGTTCGGGATCAGGCATTATTGTACCGTCGGCCTCAACTCCAAGGAGGCCAACAACGAGGAGCTTGCCGAGGGCGTGATGGAGTGGCTGCCGCGCTTTGCGCTGAAGGAGGGCGTGGTGGCGATCGGCGAGATCGGCTATGACGAGCAGACGGATCTCGAGGACCACTACTTCCGCGCGCAGCTCGAGCTCGCCAAGGAGCTCGACCTGCCCGTGATGGTCCACACGCCCCACCGCGACAAGAAGCGCGGCACCACGCGCTCCATGGACGTGATCGAAGAGCACGGCCTCGACCCCTCCTGGGTGGTGATCGACCACAACAACGAGGAGACTGTGGCCGAGACGCTGCAGCGCGGCTTCTGGGCCGGCTTCTCCATCTATCCCTCCACCAAGATGGGCAACCGCCGCATGGTGGAGCTGCTGAAGCAGTATGGCGGCGAGCGCATCATCGTCGATTCGGCCTGCGACTGGGGCATCTCGGATTCGCTCGGCGTGCCCAAGACCGCGTGGCTGGCGCTCGAAAGCGGCATCCCCGAGAAGACGGTCAACTGCGTCTGCTACGCCAACGCACTGGAAGTCTACGGCAAGAGCGGCCAGATCCGCGAGGAGGATTGGCTGAGCCCGCCGGAGATCGACCAGCGCACGCTCTATGCCGGCAACTCCATCCTGCGCGGCGGGCGTGAGCCGGTCATCGGCACGGAAAAGCGCAAAAGGCGCGACGATCTCGTGATCGAGTAGGGCAATCTTTCCTCAGCGTGCTCCATGAGTTCGGACCTGGGGCGGCGATAAGCTCGTCATTCCTGAGGCCGGCCACAACTACGGCTGGCCGGTGGTGTGTTGGGGCTGGCACCATTTCGGCGAGCCGATCCCCAATCCGCATGCCGAATACCCGACCGCAATTTCCCACTCGACGCCCGTGATCTCTCCCGGCGCCGAGGACGCCACGAGCGCATTTCAAGCACCTGAAGGAAACCGGGCGTGGCCTGCGCCCCCTGCCCGTGTGATAGCAGAAAGAGCGCGTTTCCAGGTAGGACGACTAATCCTCCAGGAGATAGCCCCTTCGGTGTTTCAGCGGAACGACGCCGGCGATCTTCGCAATCACCTGATTGGCCGCGACCAGCTTTTTCAGCCGTCTGGTGACCACAAGCCCATCGGTCCCCGCGTGGAGCGTGATCCGTTCCTGGCTACCGGCCGCGGGTGGGCTGACAATATCGGCAATGGGCTGCCCGCATTTTACCCTTTCCCCGAGTTCCGCGTGATAGACGACGACGCCGAACTGCGGAGTCCGAACGATGTCGCAGGCGTCGAATCCAGTGAGTTCGCACAATGGTTCCGGAGCGGCATCGGCATCTCCGGAGAGATACCGTCGCCGGCGCAGGACGTTGATCAGCGCCGAAGCATCGGCCCGGGCGATCTCGTCGCCAACGTCGACAAAGCCGCGCAATTCCAGCGTGATGGCCTGGCAGCCAATCGGAATGGAGCAATCAGGAAACGCCTCTGCAAGCCGCAGCCACGGCTCCACGCCCGCTTCCGCGAAGGTAGAGCCGCCCGACCGCGCCTGGGAGAACACGACGTGGCAACCAAGCTCGGCTGCAAGATCCCTCACCTCCGGCCAGATCTCCGGATGGACGAAGAGGTGCATCAGACCCTCGTCGTCGCAATGGAGATCCAGCACGAGGTCGCAGTCATAAGCTTCCCGGGAAAGTATGGCCTGCAGGGAGTCGATCGGCGTCGCCTGCGGGTGCTCGTCGATAAGCTCGCGGATCGCCGCACGGATCACGGCGCGATTGGCGTTCGCATCGTCTGTCAGCCGCCCGCCGACCCGTTGAACGATATCATCCCCCAGCGCCGGCCAGTTGCGATTGAAGTTGCGACCGCTCGGCAAGTCGTAGCGGCCCAGATGGTCGCCATTGATATATTGTGCGAGGCCGAGCGGATTGGCGGCAGGGACGAGGACGATCTGCCCGGTGATCTCGCCGCGCGCATCAGCTTGGTCGAGCTTTTCGGCCAGATGATGAGCAACAAGCAGCCCCGGTGCCTCGTCGGCGTGAAGGGCGGCGTGGATGTACGCCTTGGGGCGTGCTTCGGGCGCCCCGTAACGCAACATCCGCACGGCAGTTCGATTGCCGGGCGTTCCGCCGGAAAGCGGCACGTCGATCACTTCGCGAGACATGAAGAGCTCCGGTTTGATGCGTTAGGCGGGAAGCGGAAAATGACATTTGAAGACATGTGAACCATCCTCGCCCTCATCCGCCGTCGGCTGGGGAAAGACGCGGCCGCAGATGTCCTGGGCGTAGCGGCAGCGCGTGTGGAACTCACAGCCCGAAGGCCGCATCATCAAGCTCGGCACCTCGCCACTGATCTCGACCCGGTCGAGCACCGCGTCGGGATCGGCCTCCGGATTGGCCGAGAGCAGCGCCTCGGTATAGGGATGGCGCGGCCGCTCGAAAATCGCATCGGTGGGACCGACCTCGACAAAGCGGCCGAGATACATGATCGCCATCCGATCGGTCATGTGACGCACGACGTTGAGATTGTGCGTGATGATGAGGATAGCGATGCCGAGCTCGCGCTGGAGGCGGGACAGCAGATTGAGGACTTCCCCCTGCACCGAAACGTCGAGGCCCGCCGTCGGCTCATCGGCGATGATGAGATCCGGCTCGAGCGCAAGCGCCCGCGCCACCCCCACCCGGCGCGCCTGACCGCCGGAAAGCTGGTGCGGATACCGGCGCCCGAACTCGACCGGGAGGCCGACCATCTTGAGCAGCCGGTCGGCTTCCGCAGCGGGATCGCGACCGGTGATCCCGTGTATGCGGAACGGCTCCATCAGCAGCGTACGCACCGTCAGGCGCGGCGAAAGTGACCCGACGGGATCCTGGAACATCATCGCCATGCGCCGGCGGTACGGCTTGCGGGCGCTGCCGGTAAGGCCCGTCAGTTCCTGGCCATCGAAACGGATCGAGCCTTCCTGCGCATGGACGAGCCCCATGAGCGTGCGGGCGATCGTCGATTTGCCTGAACCGCTCTCGCCCACCAGCCCCAGCGTCTCGCCCTTGCAAATGTCGAAGGAAACGCCGCAGACGGCATCGATGAATGGATCTTCTGCACGGGTGGCCATTGCTTTCAGACGGCTCATGGCGCGAAAGCGGACGCGGAGATCGTTGACGGACAGAAGCGCGCTCATGCGGGCGCCTCCGCTGCATCGTCGAGGAGATGACAGCGCGCCCATTGGGTCGGGGCGAGGTCGCGCGACGCCGGGACTTCGGTCACGCAACGGTCGAACGAATGGGGGCAGCGCTCGCGGAAGATGCAGCCGGAGGGCGGTTCGACAAGGTTGGGCACCTCGCCGGGAATGGTCGGCAGCACCCGCGTCTTCGTCCTGATCCGCCCCGGATCGCACTCGAGGAGCGCTTTCGTGTAGGGATGGCCGGGATGATGGAATATCTGCCGCACCGTCCCGTATTCCACCATCTCGCCTGCATACATGACGGCGACGCGATCGCAGAGCTCAGCGACCGTGCCCAGGTGATGCGAGACGAAAATGATGGAGCAGCCGATCTCCCGCTGCAGGTCCTTCAACAGATGGATGATCTGCACCTCGAGCGTGGCGTCGAGCGCTGTCGTCGGCTCGTCCGCTATCAGGAGCGCCGGTTTCACCAGGAGCGCCATGGCGATGCAGATGCGCTGGCGCATCCCGCCCGAGAACTCGTGCGCGTAGCCGCCGATCCGGCTTTGTGGATCCGGAATGCCGACCCGCTCCAGCATCTCGATGGCACGCCGCCGCTTTTCCCGCCGCGATCCACCCTGGTGGTGCTGGATATCGATCATCTGCTTTTCGATGGAACGTACCGGGTTGAGCGCGGTCATCGGGTCCTGAAAGATCATCGACATGCGGTTGCCGAGGAGTCTCCGCCTTTCCTCTGCGGTCATGGACAGGAGATCGTGCCCTTCGAAGGGGATCGCACCGCCCGTCACCTCGGCGTTTTCCGCGAGCAGCCCCATCACGGTGTAGGCAAGCGTGGACTTGCCCGAGCCGCTTTCGCCGACAACGCCGACGATCTCGCCGGGCTGGACTGCAAGGCTGACGTCGCGAAGGGCGTGGACACGGCCGCGCGGCGTCTGGAACGCGAGGTCGAGATCCACCACCTCCAGGAGCGACGGTCGACTGCTCGCCATCTGCTCGGCGGATTCACCCGGTCTCATAGTTCTTTCCGCAGCTTGGGGTCGAAGATGTCCCGAAGCGCTTCGCCCAGGAAGGTGAAACCCAACGTGGTGAGTACGATCGGAATGCCGCCGGAAACGACGGGCCAGACCGACTGGTTGATGTAACCGTAGCCGTCATTGAGAATCGTGCCCCAGGAGGGTGTCGGCGGACGCACGCCCATGCCGAGGAAGCTCAGGCCCGCTTCCAGCGTAATGACGAGCGGCACATCCATGCTCACGAGGATCAGAAGCGGCCCGATGACGTTGGGCAGAATGTGGATGCCGAGAATCCGTGGCACACCGGCTCCCATTGCCCGCTCTGCGATTATGAACTCGCTGTTGCGCAGCGCGTGCGTCTGGGTGCGCACGACGCGCGCATAGATCGGTACCGTCGTCACCGCGACGACGAAGATCACGCTTGCCAGGCTCGGCCCGAGCAGGGTGACGACCGCCAGGGCGAAGATGATCACCGGGAAGGAGCGGATCGTGTCGAAGAGGAGCAGCAGCGCGTTGTCGAGCCAGGGCGGGCCGAAGCCTGCCAGGAGCCCGAGCAGAAGCCCCACCGACAACGCCGTCCCCAGTGCCGTGGCCGAGACGAGAAGCGCTACCTGCCCGCCCATGATGACCCGCGAGAAGACATCGCGTCCGAGCTGGTCGGTGCCCATCAGGAATTCGAGCGAGGGCGGCGCAAGCCGCGGGCCCACCATGATCTGCGTCGGATCGTAAGGCACAATCAGATCCGCGAAGATCGCGCTCGCCACCATCAGCACGACGAGCACCGCGCCGAAGAGCCCGAGCGGGTTGCGGGCGAGGCGGCGTGCGAAGCCGGTGAGTGCGCCGAACCTTGCTTCCTCGACCGCGATCGCGTGCGTTCCCTCGGCCATCTCAGAGGTCCCCGCGGATTCTGGGATCGAGCGCCGCGTTGACGAAGTCGGCGATGGTGGTGGAGACGACGAAGAGGACGGTCGTGACCAGCACCGTTCCCATGACGATGGGGTAATTGCGCGAATCCACTGCCTGCACGATCAGCGTGCCGATGCCCGGCCGCGCGAAGACCACCTCGACGAAGACAGCCGCCGAGAGAAGATGCGCCATGCCGACGCCGAGAATGGTAACGGTGGGCAGGATGGCGAGCGGCAGGGCGTAGCGGGCGACGATACGCCCTTCCGACAAGCCGAAGGATCGCGCCATCCGCACATGGTTCTCGCCGAGGATCTCCAGCATCGAGGCGCGCACGATACGGGAGAGATAGCCCACCCAGCCGATGCCGACGACAAAGGCCGGCAGAATGAGATGGGTAACCCCACCCCAGAAGCCCGAGCCCGCGCCGATGGCAGGCAGCCAGTTGAGCCAGACGGCGAAAATCAACAGCGCATAGATCGCCATGACGAAGGACGGGATGGCGATGGTCGCCACCGCCATCACGCCTACCACCTTGTCGATCACCGAATTGCGCCGCATCGCCGAGTAGCAGCCGAGCGGCACCGCCACGAGAACCGACCAGGCGATCGCAGTCAGGATGAGGGCGATCGTATAGGGAAGCTGTTCAAAGACGATGCTGCGGACCGGACGCTGGGTGAAGACGTCGAAGCCGAGGTCGCCCTGCAGCAGGCCGCCGAAGAACATGACCACCTGCACGGGAAGCGGCTGATCGAGACCCATCCGCTCATGAAGCTCCGCCCGTAGTTCGGGCGTTGCCCGCGGACCAAGAAGTACCGCGGCAGGATCGCCCGGGACGGCCTGGATCATCACGAACAGAAGGGTGACGGCGATCACTGTGATCGCCATCGCCAGCACGATCCTCTTGAGGACGTAGAGCCACATGCCAGCCGACCCGGCGGCCTAGTTCGAGGCCGGGTCGAAGTCGATGTAGAGCGGGCGTCCGTCCGGGCGCGTCGCCGCCTTCACCTTGGAGGCGCGGTACATGATCGGCGAGCCTTCATGGGTGAGGAAGCGATAAGCGCCGGACTCCTCCATGATGTCCTGCATCTCATGATAGAGCTTGGCCCGCTCCTCGTCGTCTTCCACTGCCACCGCCAACTCGTTGAGCTCGTCGAAACGTTCGCTCTTGAAGCGCTCCCAATTCCAGACACCCACCTGGTCGCGCACGAAGAAGGTCGTGGCGTAATAGGGGTCCGGCACCATCGAGAAACGCTGGACGATCAATTGCATCTCCTTCCAGCGCTCGCCCTCCGATTCCATCCCGATGGTCCAGAAGGAGCCCGAATCCTGAACGTTCACCTCGACCACGATGCCGATCTGCGACAATTGCGCCTGCACCACCTCGGCAATGGTCGAGAAGGTATTCTGGTTGAGCGCGTCGATGGTCAGCGTGAGGTTCTCGACGCCGGCCTTCGCGAGATATTCGCGCGCCTTTTCGAGATCGCCTTCCGGCGGGACGAGGGCTTTTTCCCTGTGACCGACAAGGCCGGGCGCGATGAGGCCGGTGGCCACTTCCGCCTGTCCCGAATAGGCCGCGTCCATGATCTGCGGTATGTTGATCGCCCACTGGATCGCCTTGCGGACATTGATGTCCTGAAGCTTGGGATGATCGGTGTTCATGCCGACATAAACGTAATAAAGCGAGGGCTTTTCCTCGATCGTGGTGTCGGCCGGCGGGCTGCTCTTCAGCGTCGCCAGCGAATCGAGACTGAAGTCGGTAAAGTCGAGATCGCCAGCCTGATAGGCGCGCTCCGCCGTCTTGACGTCGCCGATCGGCAGGATGCGCACCCGGTCGAAGCCCGGCTTCGGCCCCTTCCATTCGGGGTTGCGCGCCAGGAGGATCGACTGGTTCGGCTTCCACTCCTCGAGCACATAGGGACCGGAGAAGCAGGGGGGATTCATGCCGAAATCACCACCATTGCCGGTCGCCTCCATGACCGCCTTTTTCGAAACGATGTGGCCGCAGCCATAGGGCAGCGTGATATTCCACAGTGGCACGAACGGATTTTTCAGCACGATGACGCCGGTATAGTCGTCCTCGATCTCCACATGGTCGAGCGGGCCCCAGTCGCCCTTCACCGGGGAATCGTGCTCGATCACCCGCTCGAAGGAGAACTTCACGTCCTCTGCCGTCAGCTCGCCGTAGCCGCCGGTAAACTGGATACCCTTCTTGAGACGAAAGCGGATGTGGGTCGGGTCGACCTGCTCGACGGATTCCGCCCCTTCCAGTTCCCAGCCCCACTCCGAGCCCGGCACATAGCGGGTGAGCTTGGTGTAGATGCAGTTCATCACGTCGACATTGTAGGCGTTCTGGTAGAAGCCGGGATCGAGCTTGTTGATGTCCGCATAGGAGCGGGCGATGAGTTCCTTGCCTTCCGCCGCCCATACCGCCTGCGACAGCGGCAGGCCGGAGGCGATGACGCCGGTGCCCAGCCCGGCGCCCACCTTGAGGAGCTGTCTTCGGCTCATTGTCACGTCAGTCATGCTTGCCTTCCCCTTTTTTTGATGGAGCGGCCCCTTTCTCCCAGGTGGCATCGCCCTTTGTCGCTCGCCGTCCGCCAGTAACGGAAGGCCCATTGTTTGGTGGGTTCCCGGAATCGTCAATTTCGCTTGCGACGCCTTACGACGCCTATAGTGCGTCAACTCGCGAATGCTAGAGAAGCTGCCGAGGGATTGCCTCCACCCATTTCCGTTCCTGGATCAGCTTGTCGCCCTCCCACGCCCTCAATCGCGCCTCGATGTGGAAATGCGACGGCGAAGCGGTCAGCACGGTCTCGGTAACGCTGCGGATCCGCCAGTCGCCGCGCGACATTTCCCACGTCCACCCGATTTCGCCCCTGAGGCTCGCGTAATCGTCGCCGCGGAAGGAATAGCGTTCCGTGCCGTCGGAGGTGATTGTGAGATCGTTTTCGACGAGGCGGAACGTGCCCCCGCTGTCGCGAACCGTCAGCACCGTAGTGCCATCCGTGAGATCTTCGGTGAGGGTCCAGCCCTCCTCGGCTTTGGCGATCGTCTCGATATCGAGTGGGGCGGCGCCTTCGGGCCCGGCAAAAGCGACAGGTGCCCGGTCGTCCTGATCGGCGCTGCGCCTCGGGAGATCGAGGCGGCAATCCGACGGGTGAATGGTCAGCGTCGCCGGCTCGGGCGTGGGCCAGGCGACGGGAAAATAGCTGGTCGAGATCGCAAGCCGAATCCGGTGGCCGGCGGAGAAACGCTGGGCGACATGCTTGAAGGGAACGTTCACGCGGTACCGCTTGCCCGGCACCAACGCTTCGGGGGTCTCGTGGCTGTCCCGGTGCGTCAGGTTCAAAAGCCCGTAGCTGACGCGCGTCACGCTTCCCTCCAGCGATACATCGGAGAGCCGTACCGCGACCATAGCCACCGGCTTGTCGCTCTCAAACGCCAGTTCGAGTGCTGCGTCGCCGGCGATTTCCAGATCGTTTTTCAGCGGCTCGGTCTCGTAGACGAGGCTGCCGGCATCGTCGGCGCGCTGGTCCGCCGGCTGATCGCCGGGCGTGGCATAGGAGCACCATTTGCCGCCGCGGAGCCCGACCCATAGTGGCGAGCGTAGCGTGACCGGTGGCTCTTCGCCGCCCTTCTCCCGCGCCAACCGCCCTCCTCCCGAAAGGAAGAACGACTGGCGTTCGATATTGGGCGAAGGCCAGGCGGGTTCGCCGACCCAGCGCCCCGCGCGCACCTCATAAGAAGTCTGCGGCGGCGCGTGATCCTGCATGAACAGGCGCAGCATCGGCTCTTCCATAATGCCGGTATCGCGGCCTTTCAGCCAGCGATCCCACCAGCGAAGGCTCTCCTGCAGGAAACCGATCGCCGGACCGGGCCTGCCGATATGTGGATAGGTATGCGCCCACGGGCCGACCAGTCCCATCCGCGGGCCCGGCAAATTCTCCATCAGGCGGAAGACCGATCGACAATAGCCGTCGGCCCAGCCGCTGACGGCGAAGACGGGGCAGGTGATGGCGGAGTAATCCTCGCAGACGGAGCCGTGCTCCCAGAATTCGTCCCGGCGCTGGTGCTCCAGCCAATTCTTCAGCCACAGTCCGCTTTCCTCCAGCCGGCGGCGCCAGAGGTCCCGCCAGTTATCCGGCTTGTTGCGCGGGTCGGGCGGCAGCGTGTTGCGCCCGAACATGATCGAGGCCCAGGAAAGATTGTCGATGAGCAGGCAGCCGCCCATGTAGTGCACGTCGTCGGCGTAACGGTCGTCGGTGGAAGCGCAGCTGATGACAGCCTTGAGTGCCGGCGGGCGCATTGCGGCGATCTGCAGACCGTTGAAACCACCCCAGGAGATGCCGATCATGCCGACATTGCCGTCGCACCAGGGCTGGCGCGACAGCCAGTCGATAACGGCCGCCCCGTCATCGAGCTCCTGCTGCAGATACTCGTCGCGCATCAGCCCTTCCGAATCGCCTGCGCCCCGCAAATCGACCCGCACGACCGCGTAACCGTGGCCGGCGACGTAGGGGTGCATGACGATGTCGCGGGCGGCTGTCAGGTCGTTCTTCCGGTAGGGGATGTATTCCAGGATTGCCGGAACCGGGTTCTGCTCGGCATCGGCCGGAAGCCACATGCGCGCGGCCAGACGGCAGCCGTCGGGCATGGGAATCTCAAAATGGTCTACCGCGCGGATCGCGTGGGGAAACTCGTTTACGGTTCGCATTGTGTGCGGCAATCCTCTTATGGACGGCGCCACCCTGCGGCAGCTCAACCTTGCAGGCAATTTCGCGACCCTTCGCGACTTGACACTATTTCAGCGTCAAGTGCATTAGATGCATGCTCCGCGATCCACTCTCCGACAACCTCGCTTTCCTATGCAGCTACTATCCCTCGATCGCGTCCGTCTGCCGGCGCATCGGGATCAACCGTCAGCAGTTCAACAAATATCTGAGCGGTCAGACGGTGCCGTCCCGCCGTAACATGCGCCGGATCTGCGATTTCTTCGGAGTGAGCGAGAGCGAGCTTCTGCTCGATCACCGACGCTTCGCCGAGATCGCCGGGCTGAAGCGCCGGCCGATCGCCGGCGATGGGCCGACTGAGATATTGACACATATCGAGGAGCTCTACCGCGGATCGGGCGATCTCGGCCGCTATGTCGGCTACTATTTCCGCTACTTCTATTCGTTCGGCCATGCCGGCAAGATCATCAAATGCCTCGCTGCCATCTACGAGAAGGACGGGCGCTACTACTGGCGGAGCATCGAACGGCTGAAGCTCGATGGCCGCTACGGGGTCAAGACCTCGAAATACACCGGTGCGCTGTTTCTGCTTGGCGACCGCATCTTTGCGCTGGAATATGAGACGCTGCTCAAGAGCAGCATCACCCAGCTGATCCTCTATCCGAGCTACCGGACGAGCCTGACGTTTCTGATAGGCGTGCAGACCGGAATGCCGCTTTTGCGTGGACGCAAGCCTGCGGCATCGATCGTTCTCCTGGAATATCTCGGCAAATCCATCGATCAGCGCAAGGCGCTGAAAACGTGCGGGCTTTACGACGATACTGATCCGATGATCGATCCGAGCATCCGGTCGATGATCAGCAATCACGGCAAGCCAGACAGCTTCGTCCTTGAGACCGACGACGCATGATCTTGTTGGGGAGAGCTTCCAACCGCACGCCGTTGCGGCTGCAGCGATCCGCCTAGATCGATAATTGTACCACTGTCTACTGCGTCATGGCTGCCGTTCCTGGGCGTCCTGCGCGAACTGCATCAGTTCACTGTTGAATCGGTCCGCCTCCTCCACGAACGTCATGTGGCCGATGTCTGGATACCACGATGGGATGGCGTGCGGGCACGTCGCCACAATATGCTCGCCCATCACCGGCAAGATGATCTGATCCTTGTGCCCGTGGCTCACGAGGACGGGCACGGTCAGCGCCGCCAGGACATCATCGGAATCGATCTCGCGGGCGACCAGCGCCGCCCGTACCTTGGCAGATACGGCCATGTTCCAGCCCAGCGCAGTCTCGAACACATCCGCGGGCAAGGGCGTGGAAGTGTTGGCGCGCAGGAAACGTCGGATCGCCTCGATGTTGGTGGGCAGATCGTCGCTTGTGGCGCCGACGACGTTGTCAACGAAGCCGGGACCAATCAGAGTGCCAAGGGCCTCTTTGTTCAGCGTGACCACCGCGCCGACGAAGTTGATGCCCGCGATCTGGCCGGTCCCGTACGCGCGCAGATAATCGCCGACGACGAAGCCACCATAGGACCAGGCCACGAGCACGGGCCGGTCAAGGTCCAGTTGCTCGATCACAGCGGCGATGTCGTCCGCCCACAAGCGGGGCTGGGTGTAGTTCTCCGCTTCCAGCGGCGCCTCCGACATGCCGTGGCCGCGCAGGTCGAGGGCCACGAGACGGAACGCGTCCGCCAGTTCGCTTTCGTATTGCCTTTGCCAGCACAGATGGCTCTGCGACCAACCGTGAATAAACAGGATCGACGGCGCGTTCTCCTCGCCCCATTCGCGCACGTGCAGCCGCAATCCTGCGCCGCCCTTCACATCGTAAACCTTCATGATCGTGCCTCTTTCGACCAGTGAGTTGCTTGCTACCCGATCAGGGTAGACGATGGCCGTTGAAAATGCCGTCGGAGACACCGTTGAATATGTACGGCTCACCGTTGGAATTGGCGGATTGTGGGAGTGAAGGCCTCGCGAGGCTTGCCGAGGATGGGCAAGAGGCCAGGCCTCCGAGCGCTATGGCTGCGTCGTTTCCACGACGAACCGCTTTACTTCCCGGACCAACTGGGCAAAAGCCGGCTCTTCGGCGAGCAGGATGTGGTTGGCACTGTCGAGATCGACAAATCGTGCTCCGGGGATACCCGTAGCGAACTCTCTCCCGGAACTGAACGGAACGGCAGCATCGTCACGGGCATGCAGGACGAGCGTGGGAACCGTAACCTGCGACAGCAATCCCGCAACGTTGATCTCGCCGAAGGCCAAATGCAGCCGGCAGGCGTTTTCGGGCCGAACGGTGACGCGCTGCAACTCGTCGAACCAGTCCATCTGCTCTGGACTCGCGCCCGGTATGAGCGTCATCGTGAAGAGGCGCCGGAACACCGGATTGCTTTGTCCCCACCCTTCCCGCATCAGCGTCGTCATGGCCTCATGGGTCGCCACCTCATGGTCGTTCCCCCGTTTCTGCCACCCCTTGACGAAGCCTCCATAAAGGACAAGGCCGGATACCCGATCGGGATGCCGGACCGCATAGCGGACCGAAACCGCGCAGCTCTGCGACACGCCCAGAAGAGTGAAACGCTGCAGCCCCGCCGCATCGACCACGGTCTCGAGGTCCGAGAACATCGCCTCGAATGAGATATCGCCGACATCCCAATCTGACAGGCCGTTCCCCCGCTGGTCGTAGCGGATGAGAGTCATGCCGTCGGACAGCGCGTCGATCCAGTGGCACCACACCGGGCTTTCCCAGTCATACTGGAGATGCGACATCCAGTGGGCCGCACGCACGATCGGCGCGCCCTGCCCGCATACGGCATAGGCGATCCGCACGCCGTCAGGAGTGGTGTGGAAGCGGATCTCCTGAGGGCGGGCGGGAGTCATGGAGCCTGGCGTGGCGCCCTCCGGCAGCTGCGAGCTTTGCGGCATCACAGGCCGGCCAAACCGCGACGCGGCCTCCGCCGGGTACCAGGCCGGCACAGGTGGCACGGCGGCTTCACCGGGTTCCTCTTCGGTGAGGCTTTCGAGCATGGCCTGATAAATCGACCGTTTCTCGGGCCGATCCTGGAGCCGCTCTGCCAACCGCCGCAGAATCTCGATGTGCCATCGCCGCGCGATGTTCTGATGATAGAGCCGCCATGCCTCGAAGC
This sequence comes from Nitratireductor sp. GCM10026969, assembly GCF_042660605.1. NCBI lineage: Bacteria > Pseudomonadati > Pseudomonadota > Alphaproteobacteria > Hyphomicrobiales > Phyllobacteriaceae > Nitratireductor > Nitratireductor sp. GCM10026969. The sequence goes on along the minus strand of NZ_JBHSUM010000052.1, from coordinate 13,777 downwards.
TTGGGCAGCGCGGCAGGCAAAGGTCAGGCAGAAATTCTCCACGAGACGCCGCTACAAGCGCCTCCAGGTCGACCGTATCCAACGTGTTTATCTTTCCGGACCGGCAGCTGGACACACTCGCGAAGTCAAGGTCGATCATATCCGGATCGAGCAGAACAGAGTGACGGTCGGCGACCAGGCGCTTACAATCCGCAGTGTTGGTGAGCCGCCTCAGCTTGTGGAGGCTCCAGCGCAATGAGGCCCGCGGATCATCCGTAAGCCCCCAGAACAGGCTACACAGATGTTCGCGACGTTGCGGCCGTCCGACCACCGCCAGATAGGCTAAAAGGGCGCGTGTCTTTTTCGAGTGCGGCAGCGCCAAAGGCCGCCCGCCGCATCTGACACTCAGTCCGCCCAGGACTTCGATCTGAAGACGGGTAGCCATGGAGCCCCGGATCATCTTCGTGCGTGCTGTCAACATAGCAGCGACGCGATCGCCGCCACAACCTGTCACATCCCGACTTGCAGCTCTTCCGCTCGCCGGCTGGATGCCGACAGTTGCACAGGAGAACCACCCTGAGCGGTCATCCTCGAGCAGAAGACCGTCTTTGAAGCGCAGCGCCTCGGCGAAAGGCTGTTTGATTGTAGCACCATCGGCTCGGGAGGTGAGGTGAGGTGAGGTGAGGTGAGCGTGCACGTCATAAAGATCGTGTTATCAAAGTTCTCGGGTCGGTTCCGTACAGCGCCATGAACGCACGGGTGAAATAGCTTCGGCTCGAATGGCCGACAGATCCGTGTTTTTCCAGGAGGCATGCCGCGTGGTGCAGGCGAAGGTCGCGGAGAAAGGTCATCGGCGGCTGGCCAAAGTGACCATGAAGCGTAGCGCAAAGCCGGAGCGACTCATGGCCGGCGCCTGCGCGAGGCTGCGCAGCGTGTGCTCCTCCGCCGGGCGTTCCAGCATCGCCGCAAGCGCCGCGGAGAGCCGCTCGTCGCCGAAAATGCCATTTGGGCGTATGAGAAGCCGCTGCTGCCGGCATGCCCGCGGATCCACACCGGGATGATGACGGACAAGGTCAGGGCCATGGGCGCGCCTGGTTCATCCATCCCTGTAACGCTCCCACAGGAGCTTCAGCGCGATGGGCAGAAGCGTGATCCCACCGACCGCGACGGCTATGATCATCATGCGCGTGGGATCGGCGGTTATGAACTCCTTCCCGAAATAGGTGAGCAGGAAGCTGATCGGAACGACGCCGACAAGCGTAGCGACCGCGAAGCGCCAGAATGCGAGCGGCGTCAGCCCGGCCGCATAGCTGATGGCGTCGAAGGAAATGAAGGGAACAAGCCGCGAGGCGAAGACGATGGCCATCAGCCAGTTCTGCGACCGGTCCTTGCGCAGCAGGTCGAGGAGCGGCTCCACCCTCGACCAGTGCCGCATCGCTTCATAGCCGAAGATGCGGGCGATCGAGAAGGCGACGATCGCGCCGGCCTCCGCTCCCGCCACGACATAGATCGTGCCCAGGATGGGCCCGTAGACCGCACCGGCTACAAGAGCAATGGGGCCGCTCGGGATAGGGCTCAATATGATTGCCCCGGCAATCATCACGATAATCGCCAACGGTCCCCAGAAACCGAACCGCCGGACCTGGTCCTGCAGCGCCCGCTCATCGCCGAGGGTCTCAAGCGCGCCGGATTGCGACAGCCACCAGTACAGGACCGCCAGCGCGAGCACGACCACGGCCCCGACCGCGGCTTTGGTCAACGCGGTTCCACGGTGGCGACGGTCCGCCAACGGCCCATGCTCCTCTTCGGTGCAACTTCGCACCACGCTCCGCCTGCCGGTTATACTACCCCGGAAGCCGTTTGCCGACGCTGAAACGCCGGTATCGACGAGGCTTCGCGCCCGACGGCAAGCGATCGGTCGGCGGCTGTTCGGCGAACGGCATTTCGACCAGTCTCGGCAAGGTCACGTCATCGGGACTGCGATAGGCCGGCACGCCGATGTCTATCTCGCTCTGCGGCACGTCGAGCCTCAAAGTGCCATGCAGCCAGTCCCACAGCGTCAGGCCGCTCGACCAGTTGGAGTTGACTTCGTCCTCTATGATCGAGTGGTGAATGCCGTGCATTCGGGGCGTCACGAAGAACCGGGAGAGCCGACGCTCCAAAGGCAGCGGCAGCCGCAGGTCCGAGTGATGGAACATCACCGAGACGAGCAGAAATGTCTGCCACATCGAAAGCGGCCGCGGTGCGACGCCAAGGAGAGCCACCTGCGCCGCCCGATAGGGGACCGACAGAGCCATCTCGCCGAAATGGAACCTCAGCGCCGTTGAGGTGTCCATGTCGAGATCGGCGTGATGCACCTGATGGAAGCGCCAAAGGAACGGCACCCGGTGGACCATGATGTGCCAGAGATAGAGCGTGTAATCCAACAGCGCCACGGCCAGGACATTCTCGAGCCAAGCAGGGAGGCGAAATCGCTTGAGCAGGCCCCAGCGGCGACGCTGCACAAGTTTCGCGAGCGGATTGACGATCGGCCTTTCCAGCGCCTGGAGCGTGACGGCGCTCAGGGCCGCCACCGCTAGGTTGCGAATATTCCGCCTGACCTTTCCTTCCCGGTGCTCACGCAATGGCCGGCGCATTTCCGCCCATACCAGAAGCCCGAAAGCACCGACGACCAGCGCACCACTCACCCAACCCGCTATGCGCCTATCCTGCCCCATCGCCGATTTACCGGCCCCGCCCTGGTGCAGCCGCTGCGGCAGCGCCGCCTTGACTACCTCCGGCATCTGGTAAAACAGATATTTGGCTGCGACGGCCGCCTGCGCGGCGGAAGCCAAGGCAGCGGTGAGCGGGAGCCACGACCGCCGCCCGAACCGATCGGGCGGCCCGGCGGCGGCAAGGACCAGGTTCACGGCATGCATTGCAATTACAAGCGACCGGCCCGGCATGCCGTAGCGCCCGGCGATAATTCATCGCACGCCTGTCATCTTCCTGCAGGGAGCGGCGCAGATCGAGCGGGCTCAGACCTGGGCTGGTCAGGTCCATCAGATACTGTCGCATCACTCCTCCTAACCGCATGGCATGCCTCCAAAACACCCGGAATAGGACACCGGACAACTCACATCTCCAATCGGCCACCGACGTGCTGTATCGTCCAAATGCCACTGCGATCGTGACCAAGAACGGCGGATCTCCCAATTATGATCTAGGTCGCGGCAGTTCCGCACAAAGGCATGCGCGACCTTTCCCGCGACTCGATCACCAGCGGATCACCCAGCAGCAAGCGGTGAAAGGCTGGCGACGAGACGCTCGCTGGCGCCATCGGTCGAAGCTTCAAGAGAAGTGACAACCCCGGCTCAGGTATTCTTGAAGGGATCTTCCAGACGCCATCCTGATTGCGAAGGGTAGCAACAAGCCAAGCGCCTGCCCTCGGCATGGTCTCCGACACCATTGACGACGCGAACGGTCTTCTCGCCGCCTATCGCGGTGAGATCGGGGCCGTGCGGGCGTTTCCAACAGCCCGCCCGCTCAGATCGCCATGATGGGTTGTAAGACATCGCAACGCGACAAGCTTCATGCGATGCCGCCAGCGCGCCGGCGGACGGCGCGCTGGCGATCACGTCATGGCGGCTTCCAGCTGTGCTGCCGGCCCGACGCGGGCGGCACAGTATTTGAACTCCGGGATCTTGCCGAAGGGATCGAGCATGGGGTTCGTGAGCTGGTTGGCCGGGCTTTCGTTGAAGCAGAAGGGCATGAACACCATGCCGTCGGCGACTTCACGGTCGGCGCGCAGGACCGCCTCGACCGTTCCCCGTCGGGTTTCCACTTCGATGATATCGCCCGGCGTCAGCCCCTGCCTGGCGATCTCGCGCGGGTTCATCGCCGCGATCCCGTAAGGCTCGATCGCGTCCAGCACGCCTGCCCGGCGCGTCATCGCACCGGTGTGCCAATGCTCGAGCAGACGGCCCGTCGTTAGCACGAGCGGAAACTGCTCGTCGGGCACCTCGGCGGGAGGCAAGAGGTCGGCCGGTGTGATGCGGCCACGGCCGTCCGGCGTCGGGAAACCCTCGGTGAAGATGATCTCGTTGCCGGGCTTGTCTTCGGCATCGGCCGGATAGATGACTGAGCCCTCCCGCTCCACGCGCTCCCAGGAGATGTTGCGGAGAGAGGGCATCATGCTCGCCATTTCCGTATAGACGTCGGAAACCTGCTCATACTTCCAGTCGAGCCCCATGCGCCTGGCAATCTCGACGATCAGTTCCCAATCCTGCCTGGCCTCACCGGGCGGACCCAGCGCGGGGCGGCCGATCTGCACCTGGCGGTTGGTGTTGGTGTATGTGCCGATCTTCTCGGCGTGGGCCGAGGCGGGCAGAACCACATCGGCGTGCCACGCGGTCTCGGTCATGAAGATATCCTGCACCACCAGGTGGTCGAGCATGGCGAGCGCCTCACGCGCATGGGTCTGGTCGGGGTCCGACATGGCCGGATTCTCGCCCTGGATGTACATGCCCCTGATCTCGCCTTCGTGGATGGCGTCTACGATCTCCACGACGGTGAGACCCCGCTTGGGATCCAGTGTCTGGCCCCAGAAATTCTCGTACTGGCTGCGGATATCGACGGACTCGACCGACTTGTAGTCGGGGAAATACATCGGGATGAGGCCAGCGTCGGACGCGCCCTGGACGTTGTTCTGGCCGCGCAGCGGATGCAGTCCGGTGCCGGCTCTTCCCACGTGCCCCGTGATCAGCGCCAGCGCGATCAGGCAGCGGGAATTGTCGGTCCCGTGCGTGTGCTGGGAGATGCCCATGCCCCAGAAGATGATCGAGCGCTCGGACTTGGCGTAGGTCCGGGCGACGTCGCGCAGCACCTCGGCGTCGATGCCGCAGACTTCCGCCATCGCCTCGGGCGAAAAGTCCTTCACCTTCTCCTTCAGCGCCTCGAAACCCGACACATTGGCCTGGATGTACTGCTCGTCGTAGAGCTTCTCCTCGACGATCACATGGATCAGCGCGTTCAGCATGGCAACGTCGGTGCCGGGCTTGAATTCCAGCGCATGGCTGGCATGCCGCATCAGGTCCTGGCGACGCGGATCCATGATAATCAGCTTCTTGCCGCCTTTGGCCGCCTGCTTGAAATAGGTCGCCGCCACCGGATGGTTCACGGTCGGCCGCGCACCGATGATGACGATGCAATCCGCCTTGAGCGCGTCGTTGAACGGCGCCGAGACGGCACCGGAGCCGACCCCTTCCATGAGCGCGGCCACTGAGGATGCGTGGCAAAGCCGCGTGCAGTGATCGACATTGTTGGTGCCGAAGCCCTGCCGCACCAGCTTCTGGAAAAGGTAGGCCTCCTCGTTCGAGCCCTTGGCCGAACCGAAGCCGGCCAGCGCCTTGCCACCATGGGCTTTCAGAAGCGCGGTCAGGCCGCCGGCTGCACGTTCGAGCGCCTCTTCCCAGCTCGCCTCGCGGAAAACGGTGAGCGGATCGACGCCGCGCAGGTCGATATCGGCGGACTTGGGTGCGTCATCGCGCCGGATGAGCGGCTTCGTCAGCCGCTCGGGCGACATGACGTAGTCGAAACCGAAGCGGCCCTTGACGCAAAGCCGGTTCTCGTTGGCATAGCCGTCGCGGCCGTCGACCTGGACGATTTTGTTGTCCTTCACCGCCACCTTGGTCTGGCAGCCGACGCCGCAGAACGGGCAGACCGAATCCACCACCTTGTCGAAGGACTGGACGGCGCGGGTCTTGCCTTCCTTGTCCATCAGCGATTTTTCGTAGAGCGCGCCGGTGGGACAGGCCTGGACGCATTCACCACAGGTCACACAGGTCGAAAGGCCCATCGGGTCATGGATGTCGAACACCGGCACCGCATGATTGCCGCGGTTCGCCATGCCGATCACGTCGTTCACCTGCACCTCGCGGCAGGCGCGTACGCAAGCGCCGCAGGAGATGCAGGCATCGAGATTGACGGCGATCGCCGGATTTGTGATGTCGAACTCCGGCGCCAGATCATCTGAGGCGAATTTCGACCCCAGGCGATCGCTTCCGGAAATGCTCATGGAGGACGCCCACTCCCAGAAAAGGGACTGGTTGTCCGGCCCTTCCTCGGCGGGACGCATGTTGCTGGCCAGAAGCTCGAACACCATCTCGCGCGATTTCTCGGCGCGTTCGGTGTCCGTGCGCACGACCATGCCCTCGGCCGGCTTGCGGATGCAGGATGCGGCGAGCACGCGCTCGCCGTCGATATCGACCATGCAGGCGCGACAATTGCCGTCCGGCCGGTAGCCGGGCATATCGACGTGGCACAGATGCGGAATGCGCGTGCCTTCGCGCTTGGCCACTTCCCAGATGGTCTCGTCTTCGGCGGCGGTGACAGTCTTTCCGTCGAGCGTGAAGGTGATCTTGCTGGTCATGTCAAAGATCGTCCCGGAAATGAGTCAGAAGGTGGGTGACCGGATTGGGCGCAGCCTGGCCCAACCCGCAGATGGAGGCATCGCGCATCACCATTTCGAGATCGTGGATGGCATCTTCATCGGGCTTGCCTTGCTTCTTCAGGAGCGTGACCATTTTCTCGGTACCCTCGCGACAGGGCGTGCACTGGCCGCAGCTTTCGTGCTTGAAGAACTTCAAGAGGTTGACCGTCACGTCCTTGATGTTGTCCGCCTGCGAGAAGATCACGACCGCGTGCGAGCCGACGAAAGCTCCCTGCTTGGCGAGCTCGCCGCCGAAATCGAGCGGAATGTCGCCCATCGAGGCCGGCAGGACACCGCCGGAGGCGCCGCCCGGCAGATAGGCCTTGAACTCGTGGCCTTCGGCCATGCCGCCGCAATAGTCGTCGATCAGCTCGCGCACGGTAATACCGGCCGGTGCAAGCTTTACCCCCGGCTCGCGGACACGACCCGAAACCGACCAGGAACGGAGCCCCGGATGCTCGGGCCGACCCTGTTCGGCGAACCACTCGGCGCCCTTCTCGACGATGTCACGAACCCACCACAGCGTCTCAACATTGTGGTTGAGCGTCGGGCGGCCGAACAGGCCGGCCTCGGCGATATAGGGCGGGCGATGGCGCGGCAGGCCGCGCTTGCCCTCGATGCTCTCCAGCATCGCGCTTTCCTCGCCGCAGATATAGGCGCCGGCCCCCCGGCGCAGCTCGATGAAGCCGGGCGTTGCGATGCCGGCTTCTTCCAGTGCGGCGATCTCGGTGCGCAGGATCTGCAGGACCGCGGGATATTCGTCACGCATGTAGAAATAGATGCGCTCGGCTTCGACCGCATGGGCGGCGATCAAGGCGCCCTCCAGCGTGCGGTGCGGGTCCGTTTCCAGATAGAAGCGGTCCTTGAAGGTTCCCGGCTCGCCCTCGTCGCCATTGATCGACATCAGTCGCGGGCCGGGGAAGGAGCGCACGATCCCCCATTTCCTGCCGGCCGGGAACCCTGCCCCGCCCAGACCACGCAAGCCCGCATTCTGCATCGTCTCGATGATTTCGTCGGCAGGGGTCTCCCCTGCCCTCACCTTCCGCAGAAGCTGGTAGCCGCCCGAAGCCTTGTAAGCGTCGAGCCCGATATAGTCGGGAACCGCAACCCCCACATCGCCCGAACGCGCCATTTCGACGAGCGCATCGGCATCGGCATGATCGACCTCGCGGTCACCGATGCGTGCTGCCGGCGCGGTGGCGCAGCGGCCCATGCATGGCGCACGCACCACGCGGACATCCTGCGGATCGACGGATGCGGAAAGCTTCTCCAAGAGGGTCTCGGCTCCCGCCAGCATACAGCTTATGGAATCGCAGACGCGGATCGTGAGAGGCGCAGGCTTCGCCGCGCCTTCCTTCACGATGTCGAAATGGTCGTAGAATGACGCGACCTCGTACACCTCGGCCTGCGACAGACGCATTTCCTCGGCGAGCGCCCGCAGATGGGGCGCAGAAAGGCAGCCGTATCGATCCTGGATCAGATGCAGGAACTCGATGAGCAGGTCGCGACGACGCGGTTGAGGTCCAAGAAGCGCCCGGACCTCATGCAACGCGGCTTCATCGATCGCACGCCCCTTGGGGCCACGATCGCGGCCGCGCCGATCTTGAAGTGCGTCTGCCCGCCCGCCGCGGGAGGAGTTATTCCTCGCCAACTCGGCAGTCACACCGGAACTTCCACTGTCGCGCAAAGACGTTCCTCCTCATTCACCTGCAAACCGGTTCGGTTTTCCTCCGTCCGCGAACCGTATACTGACCCCAACACTTAACAGAACCGGAGGTTGTCGGGGAACTGTCTTTATGGGTCCGTTCGCCTCTCGATCAGGAAGATTATACGCTCTTCATCGCGCGTAATGTCCTCAATGCGATCTCCCGTTTCGCTAATAAGATTAGGGATATCGACGGCTGCGAGTGGATCTGTGCAATGGACCTCAAGCCGGTCTCCCCTCTTGAGCCTGCCCAGTGCCCTGCGCGTTTTTAACGCAGGCAACGGGCACATCAGCCCCGTCAGGTCAAGCTGGATGGTGGCCATGCGCCTTGGCACGACGAAGGGCGTGCCCTCCGGCCTTTTCGCACGGGTTCCGAACGGTCCTATCGAGCATGCTTTCCTCCTTGCCGCCTCGCGTTCCTGGACGAGGCGAAACTTGCGTGGACCTAGAGGCAATATCCCGAAAGCTGCCACTTTGTTCCATATCTGGCATTTTGTATTCCAGAGGCGCTGCGTGTCAACCGGTAACTTTCACGGCGACGCAACACGCGACGCGCAATGGGCGGAAAACCACCTAGATCAGGTTCGAATAAGCGATGAAACTGACCGTTTGGCCCGCTTCGATCCCAGTGCGTTCCTCGTCGAGTTCGACAAGGCCGTCCGTTTCGACCAGCGACGAAAGAAGACCCGCACCTTCGCGCGGAAACTTCACCGCCTCGAACGAACCGTCCTCGGCCCTGCGCAGGCTGGCTCGGACATATTCGCGCCGGCCCTTCTTCTTGCGGTAGGAGAAGGCGGCGCGCACGCTTATCGGAAGCTGGGGTGGCAGCTGCGCTCCGGCAAGGGCCAGAATGGCGGGACGCGCTATGTGGGCGAAGGTGACGAAGCTCGCCACCGGATTTCCCGGCAGTCCGATGAACGCCGCTCCCCGAATCACGCCCATCGCGACGGGGCGGCCGGGCTTGATGGCAACGCGCCAGAAGACCAGCGAGCCGACCTGTTCGACGCTCTTCTTGACGTAATCGGCCTCACCGGTGGAGACCCCGCCCGAGGTGAGAATCATGTCGTGCGCCGCAGCAGCGGTCAGCAGGCTTTCGGCAATCGCATCGGGGTCGTCGCGGAGGATGCCGAGATCGGTGACATGGCAGCCAAGCCGCCCCAGCATGGCGATCAGCATGAAACGGTTGGAATCGAAAAGCTGCGTCGGGCTGCGCTGCCGGCCCGGCGCGACGATCTCGTTTCCCGTCGAGAACACCGCAACGCGTATGCGCCGGCGGACGGTGAGCTCGGACAGGCCCATGGCTGCGGCGAGCGCGACATCCTGGGGGCGCATGCAATGGCCGGCCCGCAAAACGGTCTTTCCAGCGATGATATCCTCGCCTGCGGGGCGCACATTGGCGCCCTGTTTGAGGCCGGGCGGGAGAATCGCCCTCCCGGTCTCGTCCAGGCGGACATCCTCCTGCATAAAGACCGTGTCGGTTCCCTCGGGCATTGCGGCACCGGTGAAAATGCGCACGACCCGGCCCTCGGGGACCGGCGATCCCGGCGCCATGCCGGCCTCGAGCCTGCCCGCGAGGGGATAAGCCCGTTCCCCGGTCTGCGGCAGATTGGCGCCGCTGACGGCGTAACCGTCCACCGCGGAATTGGTGAAGGGCGGCAACGCTAGCGGGGCCATCACGTCCTCGGCAAGGACACGCCCGTCGGCGGACCCGAGCGAGACGGTCTCAGTCTCCTCCACCGCTTGCAGACGCGAGGTGAGGAGCGCGACCGTTTCGTCGACGGATTTCAGCGGCCCGCCGAAAGCAAAGCAGTCGTCAGAAAGTTGCGCCATCCTGATCTACCGTTTCCATGTGCGCGCGCCGATCGACGTTGGACGTATTCGCCCGCTACTATAGGAACGAAAGGCTGACGCGCGAGCGTTTTCATGCGAGTTTGGCAGCAAATCCCGATCGCTGCGGCGACGAACACCCATTCTGCGAGAGCGTCATGCATAAGATCAAGAGCCACGTCAGCGTGGTCATGCCGGATCCGGAAAACCCGCGGCTGACCGAGCGGGTCAGCGGCATGGACCACATGGGAAACCCGGTGGAAGTGAGCGTTCCGGTCGAGCGTGCGTTGACCCTCTATCTGAATTCGCAGGAGATCGTCACCATGATGACGATCAACGACTATCCAGAATATCTGGCGCTCGGCTATCTGCTCAACCAGAACATGCTCAAGCCGACCGATATCGTGACCGGGATCGACTATGACGACGACCTTCAGGTGGTGGTCGTGCGCACCGGAAGCGGAACCAATTTCGAGCAGAAGCTGAAGAAGAAGACGCTGACCTCGGGCTGCGCCCAGGGCACCGCCTTCGGCGACCTCATGGAGGCGCTCGAGACCATCAGCCTGCCCGAGGCCGAACTGCGCACCTCCTGGCTTTACCGGTTGACCCGCACCATCAACACCACGCCTTCGCTCTATCTGGAGGCGGGCGCCATCCATGGCTGCGTGCTCTGCAAGGAAGACACGCCCATCTGCTACATGGAGGATGTCGGGCGCCACAACGCCGTCGACAAGATCGCCGGCTGGATGTACCAGAACGGCGTCGATGCGGGCGACAAGATCCTCTATACGACCGGCCGGCTGACCTCGGAAATGACCATCAAGACGGTGCGCATGGGCATCCCGATCCTCGTCTCGCGCTCCGGCTTCACCGCCTGGGGCGTGGATCTTGCGAGGCAAGCCGGCCTGACGCTCGTCGGCCGCGCGCGTGGCAAGAGGTTCGCCGTCCTGTCGGGCCAGGAGCGGATCGTCTTCGACGACGATCCGGCTGCCGTCGAGGAGGAACCGGCGCGCATTCAACGCAAGGCCGGCAGACATGACGATTGAGCGCCCCGCAACGGTCGGCGTCATCCTGGCGGGCGGGCTCGCCCGGCGCATGGGCGGCGGTGACAAGCCGATGCGGGAGATCGGCGGACGCGCCATCCTCGATCACGTCATCGCCCGCCTCGCGCCGCGATGCGATGGACTCCTGCTGAATGCCAATGGCGACCCGGCCCGTTTCGCTCGTTTCGGCCTGCCGGTTGTCGCGGACACGGTGGAGGATTATCCTGGCCCGCTCGCCGGCGTGCTTGCCGCGCTCGACTGGACGGCCGGGAACCGGGCGCAAGCGGAATGGGTCGTGAGCGTTGCCGGCGACTGCCCGTTCCTGCCGCGCGATCTCGTCGCGCGCTTCCACCAGGCGCGGATCGCGGACGACGCGCAGCTTTGCGTCGCGGCATCGGCGGGCCGATCGCACCCGGTGATCGGACTTTGGAGCGTCGCTCTCAGGCACGATCTGCGCCGGGCGCTTATGGAAGGAATGCGCAAGATCGACCGCTGGACCGCCAATTACCGGCTCGCGACCGTTTCCTGGCCTGCCGACCCCTTCGATCCGTTCTTCAACGCCAACACGCTGGACGACCTTGCCGAGGCCGAACGCCTCGCCCGGCTCGTCGAGCAATGAGGGTCAGGCCCGACGGAACCTGTTCAACCGGCCCGATTTCGTGCATTGCCGCCAATCAACAGGGTTCAGGGCCCGGGGGCTAGCGTCCTTCCGCATAGCGCTTCAAACGCTCGTCAAGCGTGCCTGTATGCAGCTCGAACATGTGGTTATCGTCGTCATAGAAATAGATCGATTGCCCCTCGCCAGACACGCGTGACCGCCCTTCTCGGACCTCCAGGCCGAGTCCACGAATGCGTTGCAAATGGTCCTCGTATTGCTGGTCGGCGATCTTGAAAGCAACGTGGTTATAGGTCCGTGTCGGAAGCGGCTCGCCTTCCATCGCTGCAACCCAGATCGGCTCCTCTCCTTTTCCAATGAGGAAAAAGCGCTCCTTGGAAAGGGAGAAGCTCTCCGAACCGCTGTCATAAACCTTGCGGGCGTCGAAGACTGTTGTGAGAATTTCCTGCATACGATCGAGGTCGCGGACAATGAAGGTGATGTGACTGAGGCCCTGAACCAAATCTTCCTCCTGCCTTAATGTGATGCGCTTTCGGAATCACAGGCACTTGATGAAGAAGAATGACCGGGGATTGCAGTCTGTTCTAGGGTCTCAAATCGCCTCTCCCGCAATCGACCTGCGGAACCCCGCCTCCTCCAGCGCCTTTCCGCCCTCTTCCGATTGCAGCGCCGCGAGAAAGGCCGTGACGGCAGGCCGGTCCTTCCGTGACGTGACCAGCGCGAAATCATAGTGCTCCTCGGCAAGCGGAATGAAGCCGAGCCCCGCTCCCTCAGCAACGGGCTCGATGGTGACCCCCCAGTCCGCGCGCTTTTGCGCGACCGCCGCCGCCACCGCGTTGTGCGAGCGGGGCTGGTTCCAATAGCCGTCCGGCCGGGCCCCACCGAGCAGGGAATCGATTAGGATGCGCGTCCCCGCGCCCTGGTTGCGGTTGACCATCAGGCAGGTCGGATCGCTGAGCGCCGCGCGCAGGGCCTCCTGCGCATCCAGCCCCTCGAAACGATCGTCACCCGGGCGGTAAACGATGCCTTGCATCCGCCGCCAGCCGGGCACCAGTTCGAGCCCGGGCTCCAGGAAAGGCTCGTTGTAGCGCCCCGATTTCTCGTCCATGAGATGGATCGGCGCGAGGTCGCATTCGCCCCGGCGCGCCGCCGCAAGCCCGCCAAGGCTGCCGACGGCGAGAATGCGCACGGTGTGTCCCTCTGCCACGAGCGGCGCCACGATGCGGTCGAGGCCGGTGCAGTGGCTGCCGATGATGACGAGGTCCGGCACCCGCACCTGCGGCGTGAAAAGCGTTACCTGGGCCCTGCTGCCCGACGGCATGTGATCGGCCAGCGCTTCGATGCGGATGAAACCGTCGGCCTGGGCGAAGGAGGTTATGGCGCCCGAGCCCTTGCCGGTCGGATAGGCAACGAGTTCCCCCTCCTCTGCCTTGACCAGCGACACCATGACGAACTCGGTGCGGCCGAGCTCGGAGGCGATGCGCAGCGGCACCCGCGCCGTCACGCGCATATCGGCTCTGGGCGGCAGGCCGGCCATCCGGCGCAGGACCGGAGCGATCATGTCGTGAAAGGTGAACATGGCCGAGGTCGGGAATCCCGGCAGGATGACCACCGGCTTGCCGTCGCACACGGCAAGGCAAAGCGGCTTGCCCGGCTTCAGCGCGACCCCATGCGCGATGATGCCCGGCTTGCCGAGCCGCGAGACGATGCGGTGGCTGACATCGCCCGCGCCCTTCGACGTCCCGCCCGACAGCACCAGCATGTCGTTTTCGGCCAGCGCCTGCCGCATTGCGGCTTCCAGCCGTGCCTCATCGTCGGGAAAACTGCCTAGGAACGCAGCCTCGCCACCGTTCTCGGCAATGGCGGCCGTGACGATTGCCCCATTGGTGTCGTAGATGCCGGCGGAAGGCAGCGGCGCGCCAGGCTGGACGAGCTCGTCGCCAGTCGAAAGGACGGCGACGCGCGGCTTCCGCGCCACCGGGACGGAGGCGATGCCGCATGCGGCGAGCATGCCGATCTCGCGGGAACCGATCACCGTACCGGCCCGCAGCAGGACCTCGCCCCGGGCGATGTCGGAACCGGCGTAGGAAACGAACTGGCCGGGCGAGGCGCTGCGCCGGATCTCGATGGCGCCGCCC